>NZ_JACDCW010000127.1 GCF_013817345.1 Methylibium sp. | reverse complement strand
TGCCGGCGCGTACCGGCACGGCGGCGTCGGTGCTGGCGCGTCTGGGCCTTCCCGGCGGCGCGGCGTTGCGCGCACAGAGCGCCACCGCCACAGTGCGTGGCGTGCCGGCGCATGTGATGCCGGTCGATCTGTTCCACACCGCCTCGGTCGGCCTCGACCTCTGGCTCGCCGCGATCGCCTACGGCGCTTCGGCCGTTTGGGTTCTGATGACCGACGAGGAAGCGCCCGCCTACCGCGAGGCGGTCGCCGCCCAGCTCGGCGTCGGCCAAGCCATCCTCGCCGGCCTGGGCTACAGCGGCCGGCACCTGCAGCTCGTCACCGCCAGCGATGTGGCTGCACTCGACGCGGCCCTCAACGAGGCGCCGACCGGAGCAGGGCAGACCGTTTCCCAACCAGCCGCCTTCGCAGTGCAGGCGGACAAGCGCGCCACCCTCGAGCTGGCCATCGACCATCTCCTGGCGCAGGCGCCGCAAAAGGCCGAGGCCATCGCCTTGCCCGCCGCCTCGCCGTTCGGCAGCCTGCGCATCGACACTGCGAAGTGCACGATGTGCCTGAGTTGCGTGGGCGCCTGCCCCGAGAGCGCACTCGGCGACAACCCCGATCGCCCGCAGCTCAAGTTCACCGAAAAGAACTGCGTGCAGTGCGGCCTGTGCGTGGGCACCTGCCCCGAGAACGCGCTGGCCCTGGAGCCGCGCTTGTGGCTGGCCGATGGCGGCAAGGCGCGCAAGCAGCCGCGCGTGCTGCACGAGATGCAGCCCTGGTCGTGCGTCAAGTGTGGCAAGCCCTTCGGCACGCACGGGGCGATCGAGGCGATGCTCGGCAAGCTGGCCGGCCACTCGATGTTCCAGGGCGCGGCGCTCGAGCGCCTGAAAATGTGCGGCGATTGCCGCGTCATCGACCTGCACACGAACCCCGATGAAGTTCGCATCACCGATCTTTGAGCCGTCCCTCGAGCGATCCGCCGGAGCCCCTTGTTCATGAAGCCACAGCCTTTGCAGTTCAGCACCCCCGACGACCGCGAGGAGCTGGCACGCGCCGAGGTGTACGGCCTGCTCGCGCAACTGTTCATCGCCGCACCGGCCGCTGAGTTCTACGAACAGTTGCGCGTGGCGCCGACCGAGGCGCCCACGCCCGGCGCCTTTCTCGAGTCGAGCTGGGGCACGCTGGTGGCGACCGCCCGGCGCTTGCCGCTGGAGACGGTCGCGACCGAGTACGACGCCTTGTTTCAGGGCATCGGCAAACCCGAGATCTTCCTGTACGGCTCCTTCCATCTGGCCGGCGCCATCAACGACAAGCCGCTGGTGCAGCTTCGCCACGATCTGCGCGCTCTCGGGCTCGAGCGAATCAATGCGGCCGGGGAAACCGAGGATCACATCGCCAGCCTGTGCGAAGTCATGCGCTTCCTGATCGCCGGCGACGACCCTGTGCTCGGTTCGCTTGCGGCGCAAAAGCGCTTTCACTCGGACCATCTCGCCGGCTGGACCGAGCGCCTGTGCGAACAGATCGCCGGCCATGGGCGGGCCGACTTCTACCGCGATGCGGCGCTGTTCGCGCGTGACTTTTTCGCGGTCGAGCGCCAGGCGTTCGACCTGTTGGAGTGAGCAGACGCCAGTGCGCGGTTTGTTCGAGCCGCGAGCCTCGAGAGCCGACGGGGGCGGGGCAGGTCGTTCGAGCCGGCTGCCTGCCGGTGGACGACCCGGCGCGGTGTGGCGCGCAGCTCATTGCAGCGAACTACGGTCGAACCCCATTGACTCGAGGTAAGTGTCGCGCTTGAATGTATACATATGCAGGCATTGCAGAGTTCAATCCCCAGCTTGTGGAGATGTCCATGACCAAAACCGTCAAATCTTCCGCCGCGCCCGTTGCGCGTCGCGGCCTGCTAATCGGTGCCGGCGTCGCCGGTGCTACAGCCGTTGTCGCAGGCAAGCTGAGCGCCGTCGCGCCCGCGGCGACGGAGGTTTCGGCTGCCGGAGCGGCGCTGGCCGACACCCCGTCGGGCTACCGCGTCACTGCGCACGTCCAGCGCTATTACCAAACCACCAAAATCTGAGCCGGAGGCCCTATGTTGCTCACGCGCAAGTCGCCTGAAGCGGGCTTCGGCTCGCCTGTTTCCTCGCTGGTTTCCAGCCTGTCGCGCGGCGTTTCCCGCGCCATTCCCACCATGGACCGGCGTGCCTTTCTGCGCCGTTCGGGGCTGGGGGTAGGCGCCGGTCTCGCCGCTGGTCAGCTCACGCTGATGCGCAAGGCGCAGGCCGCCGACGAGGTCAAGGGCGCCGATGCCGGCGCGGGCCAGGTTTCGGTGCGGCGCACGGTGTGTGGCCACTGTTCGGTGGGCTGCGCGGTCGATGCGGTGGTCGAGAACGGCGTGTGGGTCCGCCAGGAGCCGGTGTTCGATTCGCCGATCAATCTGGGCGCGCACTGCGCCAAGGGCGCTGCACTGCGCGAGCACGGCCGCGGCGAATACCGGCTGAAGTACCCGATGAAGCTGGTGGGCGGCAAGTACGAACGCATCACCTGGGATCAGGCGCTCGACGAGATCAGCGCCAAGATGCTGGAGCTCAAGAAGGCGAGCGGCCCGGACTCGGTGTTCATCGTCGGTTCGAGCAAGCACAACAACGAGCAGTCGTACCTGATGCGCAAGTGGGTGAGCCTGTGGGGCAGCAACAACTGCGACCACCAGGCCCGCATCTGCCACTCCACCACGGTCGCGGGCGTCGCCAATACCTGGGGTTACGGGGCGATGACCAACTCCTACAACGACATGCAGAACAGCAAGGCTGCGATGTACATCGGCAGCAACGCTGCCGAGGCGCATCCGGTGTCTCTGCTGCACATGCTGCATGCCAAGGAGAACGGCTGCAAGATGATCGTGGTCGATCCGCGCTTCACGCGCACGGCCGCCAAGGCCGACGCCTACGTGCGCATCCGTTCGGGCTCCGACATTCCCTTCCTGTTCGGCGTGCTGCACCAGATCTTCAAGAACGGTTGGGAAGACAAGCAGTACATCAACGATCGCGTCTACGGCATGGACAAGGTCCGTGAAGACGTGATGGCCAAGTGGACGCCCGACAAGGTCGAGGAGGCCTGCGGCGTCGATGAGGCCACCATCTACATGGTCGCGGAAACGCTGGCGAAGAACCGCCCCAGCACCATCGTGTGGTGCATGGGTCAGACCCAGCACTCGATCGGCAACGCGATGGTGCGCGCCTCCTGCATTCTTCAGCTGGCACTCGGCAACATCGGCGTGTCGGGCGGCGGCGCCAACATCTTCCGCGGCCACGACAACGTGCAGGGCGCCACCGACGTCGGCCCCAACCCCGATTCGCTGCCCGGCTACTACGGCCTGGCCGAAGGTTCGTGGAAGCACTACGCCACGGTCTGGGGCCTCGACTACGAGTGGATCAAGGCGCAGTACGCGCCGGGCATGATGACCAAGCCTGGAATGACCGTCTCGCGCTGGATCGACGGCGTGCTCGAAGACAACGAACTGATCGATCAGGACAGCAACCTGCGCGGTCTGTTCTTCTGGGGCCACGCCCCGAACTCGCAGTCGCGCGGGCTCGAGATGAAAAAGGCGATGGACAAGCTCGACCTGCTGGTCGTGGTCGATCCGTACCCCTCGGCCACCGCGGCCATGGCGGCAATGCCGGGCAAGCCCGAGGAGCTCAACCCAAACCGCGCGGTCTATCTGCTGCCCGCGTGCTCGCAGTTCGAGACCAGCGGATCGGTCACGGCGTCGAACCGCTCGCTGCAATGGCGCGAGAAGGTCATCGAGCCGCTCTGGGAGAGCCGCACCGACCACATGATCATGTACCAGCTCGCCGAGAAGCTCAATTTCGGCAAGGAACTGGTCAAGAGCATGAAGCTGGTCGCCGGCAAGGGCGGCATGATGGAGCCCGAGCCCGAGTCGATGCTGCGCGAGATCAACCGCAGCAACTGGACCATCGGGTACACCGGCCAGAGCCCGGAGCGCCTGAAGGCCCACATGCGCAACATGCATGTGTTCGACGTCAAGACCCTGCGCGCCAAGGGCGGCATCGACAAGGAAACCGGCTACAAGCTCGACGGCGATTACTTCGGCCTGCCGTGGCCGTGCTACGGCACGCCCGAGATCAAGCACCCGGGCTCGCCGAACCTGTACATGACCACGCGGACGATGATGGAGGGCGGCGGCAACTTCCGCGCCAACTTCGGCGTCGAGCGTGACGGCGTCAACCTGCTGGCCGAGGACGGTTCGCACAGCAAGGACTCCGAGATCACCACCGGCTATCCGGAGTTCGACCATGTGCTGATGAAGAAACTCGGCTGGTGGGACGACCTCACCGAAGCCGAGAAGAAGGGCGCCGAAGGCAAGAACTGGAAGACCGACCTGTCTGGCGGCATCCAGCGCGTGGTAATGGCGCACAACTGCCACCCGTGGGGCAATGCCAAGGCGCGTGCACTCGTCTGGAACTTCCCCGACCCTGTTCCGCAGCACCGCGAGCCGCTCTATTCGACCCGCCCGGATCTGGTGGCCAAGTACCCCACGCACGACGACAAGAAGGCCTTCTGGCGCCTGCCGACCCTGTTCAAGACAATTCAGGACAAGAACAAGGACATCGGCAAGGACTTCCCGCTCATCATGACCAGCGGACGGCTGGTCGAGTACGAAGGCGGCGGCGAGGAGACTCGCTCGAACCCCTACCTGGCCGAGTTGCAGCAGGAGATGTTCGTCGAGATCAACCCGAGAGCGGCCAACGATCGCGGCATCCGCAACGGCGACGACGTGTGGGTCAAGTCGCCGACCGGCGCGCGCCTGAAGGTCAAGGCCATGGTGACGGAGCGGGTCAACCACGAGACGGTATTCCTGCCCTTCCACTTCTCCGGCCACTGGCAGGGCGTGGATCTGGCGCCGTACTACCCGGCGGGCGCGATGCCGGTGGTGCGTGGCGAGGCGGTCAACACGGCGACCACGTACGGCTACGACAGCGTGACGATGATGCAGGAGACCAAGACCTCGCTGTGTCAGATCGAGAAGTACGCCGCCTGATCACGAAAAAACCAGACCTCCGGAGATCGACATGGCAAGAATGAAATTCATCTGCGACGCCGAGCGCTGCATCGAATGCAACGGTTGCGTCACCGCCTGCAAGGCCGAGCACGAAGTGCCCTGGGGCGTGAACCGCCGACGCGTGGTCACGCTCAACGACGGCGTGCCCGGCGAGCGCAGCATCTCGGTGGCCTGCATGCACTGCTCCGACGCGCCCTGCATGGCGGTGTGCCCGGTCGATTGCTTCTACCGCACCGACGACGGCGTGGTGCTGCACGACAAGGACACCTGCATCGGCTGCGGCTACTGCTCCTACGCCTGCCCCTTCGGCGCGCCGCAGTTCCCGACCAACGGCACCTTCGGCCTGCGCGGCAAGATGGACAAGTGCACCTTCTGCGCCGGCGGCCCCGAGGCCAACGGCTCCGAAGCAGAGTTCGAAAAGTACGGCACCAACCGCCTGGCCGAAGGCAAGCTGCCGGCCTGCGCCGAGATGTGCTCGACCAAGGCGCTGCTCGGTGGCGACGGCGACGTGGTGGCCGACATCTTCCGCACCCGCGTGATGCAGCGCGGCAAGGGCTCCGAGGTCTGGGGCTGGGGCACCGCCTACGGCCAGCCCCCGGCTGGCGCGAACGGCAAGCCCGGTGCGCAATCCAAGGCGGAGGGCGTCAAGTCATGAAGCGCCTGACGATCGGTCAAAAACTGGGCACGGTGGTGCTCGGGCTCGCGGCGCTCGGCCTGGCCGGCTGTGGCGAAGAGCCCCAGCAGGGCACGCAGGCGGAACGCAAGGTCGACACGCAGGTCTGGGACGGCGCCCAGGCCAAGTACACCGACCAAGGCTGGAAAGCGGGCGACCGTGCGAGTTGGGAGCGCCACCTGAAGCAGCGCACCCTGCGACAGAACGAATATCTGCGTGTCCGTTGAGTCGCGCGACAACGCCTGAGGACCGCCACGATGAGAACCATCCCGAGGTTACTGGCCGCTTGTTTGTTGGCCATGCTGGCCAATACCGCCGCAGCCCAGTACGACGCCGGCGCCCCGAGCGCAACGCCATCAACGCCTACGGCGACCGACGAAGCGCGGCTCAATGAAACCAACGCCGAACGTGCCGAGAGCCAGCCCGGCAACAACGCGCCCTTCTGGCGCGGCGTTCGCGAGTCGGGCGAAGACCCGGGCTATAGCAGCCTGCCGGGCGCCGAGAAAGGCGTGCTGATCCAGGAGTTCGTGCAATACCCGGGTTCGCGTTTCACCACGGCCGGCGAGGCGTGGCGGCAGGTGCGCAACAACTGGATCATTCCGTATGGCGGTGCGCTGCTGTTGATCGTCGTCGTTGCGATCGGCCTGTTTTATGTGGCCAAGGGCGCGATCGGTCTGCATGGCAAGGAAACCGGCAGGGTAATCGAGCGCTTCACCTACTTCGAGCGCGCGGCGCACTGGACCAACGCGATCGCGTTCGTGTGCCTGGCGATCTCGGGCATCGTGATGGCCTTCGGCAAGTTCTTTCTGCTGCCGATCATGGGAGGCACGCTGTTCGGCTGGCTCACCTATGCGCTCAAGAACCTGCACAACTTCGCCGGGCCGGTGTTCGCCGTCTCGCTGACCGTCGTGTTCCTGACCTTTCTGCGCAGCAACTGGGTGCGCCGAGAGGACATCACCTGGCTCAAGAAGGGCGGTGGCATGCTGTCCGGCAAAGAAGTGCCGTCGGGCCGCTTCAATGCCGGCGAGAAGCTGGTTTTCTGGGGCGGCGTGCTGTTCCTCGGGCTGATCGTCGTCGGCTCCGGCCTGGTGCTCGACAAGCTGATTCCCGGCATGGCCTACACGCGCGGCGACATGCAGATCGCCAACATGGTGCATGGTGTGGCTTCGGTGGCCATGATGTGCGTGTTCCTCGGCCACATCTACATCGGCACGCTCGGGATGAAGGGTGCGTACAAGGCCATGCGCACTGGCTATGTCGACGAAACCTGGGCGCGCGAGCACCACGAGTATTGGTACGACGACATCAAGGCCGGCAAGATTCCGGCCCAGCGCTCGGCGAATTCGCCGGCAGACGGCAAACCGCAGGCCGCGGTGTGACTTTGAAGACTCAACGGAGAACGCAGATGCGTGCACCTCGACTCAGCGCCCTGTTCATTGCCGCAGCCTTTGCGGGGGCCGCCATGGCCAAACTGCCGGCTCCGAGCCCGGAGGCCGCAGCGAAGGCGGCCGAAACCAAGGACAAGGCAGCCTGGGCTTCCCAGGTCGCGGCTTACCAACTCTGCAAATCGCAGGAAGCGACCGTCACGCGCTACCAAGCCGACGCCAGCAAGGCTGGCCGCGACGTGAAGCCCGGCGCGGCGGGAGCGGCCTGCACCGATCCGGGCCCTTACGCTCCCAAGCCGGCGGCACCGGCGGCCGCGGCCACTCCCGCCTCGGCACCGGATAAGAAGTCCTGAAGCGCGAAGCCTCACGCGAGACAAGCCGCCTGCGGGCGGCTTGTTTGTTTGTTGCTCTCAATGAGCCTTGCCGTCTGTGCGAAGCACTCTCGCTGCTGCTTTGCGGCCGCCCCGAGTGCGGTGCGGCATCGCTTGTGTAGAGTGCGTGGATGAAGCCTGAAATCTTCCTGACCGACACTCGAAGCCCTCTGACGCAGGAGGTCGAGGTGCTCGACGAGCACGGCCAGCGCCGGCGCATCTCGATCCCGGCCGAGCGGGCGCTCACCGTGTTCGTCGACCGGCGCGAACTGGTCACGCTGATGACCCTCGGTGCGGCGCCCGAGCTGCTGGTCATCGGTTACCTGCGCAACCAGCGCCTGATCGACGCCATCGACGATATCGAGTCGGTGACGGTCGACTGGGATGTCGCTGCCGCAGCCGTCAAGACGCGGCGCGGCATCGACCGCTTCGAGGAAAAGACCGCCAAGCGGGTGGTCACCACCGGCTGCGGCCAGGGCACCGTGTTCGGCAGCCTGATGGACGAGCTCGACCGCGTCGAGTTGTTGCCGCCGACCGACCCCGCTGGCCGCCTGGACCAGGCCACGCTCTACGGCCTGCTCGAAGCCATGCGCCGCCAGGAAAGCACCTACAAGTCGGCCGGTTCAGTGCACGGCTGCGCGCTGTTTCGCCGCGATGAACTGCTGACCTTCGTGGAAGACGTAGGCCGCCACAACGCCATCGACACCATTGCCGGCTGGATGTGGCTGCACGGCATCGATGGCCGCGACAAGATCTTCTACACCACAGGACGCCTGACCAGCGAGATGGTCATCAAGTCGGCGCAAATGGGCGTGGCCGTGGTCGTCTCGCGCTCGGGTATCACGCAGATGGGACACGAGCTGGCCACCAAGCTCGGCCTGGCGTTGTTCGGCCGCGCGACCAATCGACACTTCATCTGCTACAGCGGTTTCGAGCGCTTCGACTCGCAGCCGGAGATCGCCCGACCCGCACCCGTGATGCCGGCGTGAGCGCGTGTTCGTCGGCGCCCGGTGGAGCACGGCGGTCGCGCGCTGTATACAGCGATCAGCTCGTGGCGGTGCCTAGCAGCCCCTGGCTCTCGCAGCCGCCTGCCTGCCTACAATCTCGCGCAGCACCGGAAACGCAATGAGCATCAAGAGCGACAAATGGATCCGCCGCATGGTCGAGCAGACCGGCATGATCGAGCCC
>NZ_JACDCW010000204.1 GCF_013817345.1 Methylibium sp. | reverse complement strand
TCCATGAACAACTTGACCTGGGCCAGCGCCGCGTAGTCGAGCGGCAGCAGCATGGGCGCCGGCATTTCGCTTTGGGCGATCTGGCGCAGTACGTCGTCGTCGATGGGTTTGGCGTTCATGTAGCCTCCGCTTTTGCGATAGCTTTCGCGGCCGCCAACATTGCCGCTTCCTTCGTGCGGTAGCGCTTGCCTACATATCGGCCGTCTACCATCGCTAAGTAAGTGATGCCGGCAACGCGGCTATGCACAATGCCGCGCCCATCCTCGGTTTGCCACTGGTACGCGGCAACGCCGGTTTTCGTTAGCCGCCAGATAGTCATACTTGCCCCTCTGCCCTGGCGATAGCGGCATAGGCATTGACGAACTGCGGCTGCTCGCTGGTATCCACGTCACTGACCCGCGCGCCCGTCGCGGCGTAGTCCATGATCCCTTTCAGCGCTTTGAGCAGATCAGGCGCGGCAGCGGACGGCACCACCTCGGTGAGCGCACACGCAGCACGGCAGGCGTAGGCGGCGCGATTCTCTGTTTGACTATCTTGACTATCGGCGAGTTTGGTGAACTCTGCCGCAAGAGAAGCTGCCAATAGGGCCGCATCTTTCTTGCTGATGTAGTCCGGATGACCGGGCCTTACGTCGGCGCCCAGTCGCTCGGCCAGTCTTTCCATTTGCCGCGCAGCGCAGAGCGTCATCGCTTGAAAGGCGTTCATTCGTGTTTCTCCTGTTCTGTTTTATTTGGAGAGTGCAACAACCTATAGGCTACACGTATGAGTATCCAAGTCAACTCTTTTCTGTAGGGCGCGGGCAAAAAAAGGCGCCGTTCGTCGGCGCGCAGGGACTTTCTTAAGCCGCGGTCTTGCGGCGGGCTGGTTCTTGTTCCAGCTCGATGGTGGCGGACGTGAAGGCATCGACCATCGCCATGACTGCACTCAACTGCGGCGGCGACAGGGACTCGATACGGCGCGCGAGCTTCAGGGTCACTTCTGCGACTTCGGCGTTGTAGGCTTCCATCGGCAGCATTCCGGTGGCAAGCCATTCGGGGCGAACCCGCAGCGCGCGTGCTAGCTGCACGATCTTTAGAGACGACTTGCTCAGTCGCTGCTCGATGTTGCCGATCGACGACGGCGGCATGTCGCACAGCTTCGCCAGTTCCGACTGCGAAAGCCCGCGGCGCCTTACGGGCCAATAAGACGCGCTCAGAGAAAGTTTTTGACATAAGTGAAAATTGTCTTGCAAACGATATCAGCATGGATGTAGACTCCGTTCTACATTGTTGAGTAGACTGGCAAATGAACTACAGAAAGACGTTCGATCTAGTTCGCAATGCCACGCACCAAGAGCTTGATTACATTGCATTTCGGACGGGTGTTTCGTTCTCGACGCTGCGTGCGATCAAGTACGACAAAACCGGACGGATGCCCCAGGTTCGGACTATGGAAAAGGTTGCCCTGGGCATGAAGCGCCGCGCAACACCCTCTGGCGCTGTTCGTCTCCTCGTGCCAGAGGGCATTTCGGCCGGCCCGTGTGCTAACGCCACGGTGCCGGCCTCTTTTTCTTCCAACGAGTAGCGGGGTTTTTCATGGTTGGGCAATTCTTACTCCGCGATCTACATAAGTCCATAGAGCTTTTGGCTGATGTGGGGCATGGCAAGCGGTGTGCCCGGAGGCCAAAATGAACGGCCCGGCGATCCTCGACAGGCTCAAAGGCGTGACCGGCAAGGCGCCACGATGGCGCGCCATCTGCCCGGCGCACGAGAGCAAGCACGGCACACGCACGCTGGCGATCTTCGAGCCGGAAATCGGGCGGGTGCTCTTGAAATGCCACGCCGGCTGCGATGTGTATTCGATCATCAGCGCCGTCCATCTGGAGATCGACGCGCTGTTCCCGCCGCGCACCGACGACAACAACAAGCCGCCCGTGCGTAAACCGTGGCGGGTCGGCGACCTGGCCGCGGCGCTCGAAACGGAAACCCTGATTGCATGGGTGGTGCTGACCGATCTGGCCGGCGGCCGGCCCGTCACCAAGACTGACCGGGAGCGGGCCGCACTGGCCGCCAAGCGCTGCGCCAGCCTGATTCAGGAGATGGCACATGGATGAGCGCATAGCCGACGCCATTGCGCGCCGCGATGCCGGCATGGCGCTGGCAGTAGAGCATGCCGATCAGGTCGAGCCTGCCTGGAGCGATCGGGCGTTCGC
>NZ_JACDCW010000126.1 GCF_013817345.1 Methylibium sp. | reverse complement strand
CTTGTACCCGACTTCTACGGAGCCGAACCGCATGATCCTCAGTACCTTCATCCGGGAAAGCCACGACGCGATCGTTGCGGAGTGGGAGTCGTTCGCCAGGACGCTGCCGATGGCACGGACCATGTCCGACGTTGGCTTGCGAGACCATTGCAGGGAAATGCTGCTGGTCGTCGTGGCCGACATGCAAACGCGCCAGACAGAGGGCGAGCGAGCCACCAAATCGACGGGCGATGCACCTCCCAACACCGGAGCGGACACGGCCGCTACGCTGCATGGCACCTTGCGGCAGCTCGCCGGCTTTGACTTGGTGCAGTTGGTCGCCGAGTTCCGGGCGCTGCGAGCCAGCGTCCTGGCACTGTGGAAGCGCCACCGGGCCGCCGGCGTCGATGCCCCGGTAGGTGCGGCGGAGATCGAAGAAATCATGCGGTTCAACGAGGCGATCGATCAGGCCCTTGCGGAGTCGGTCAGCAGCTACGCCGAAGCGGTGATGACGTCACGCGACATGTTCCTGGCCGTGCTCGGACACGACCTGCGCAGTCCGCTGCAGGCCGTCAGCATGTCGGGGCAGCTTCTTCTCAAGCCAAACCTTTCGGAGAAGGCAGTCCGCGATGCGGGATATCGCATTCAGCGCGCGTCGACGGCCATGAGCCAGCTGATCAGCGACCTGCTCGAGTTCACGCGAACCCGCCTGGGTTCCGGCATCCCGCTCGAGCGAAGGACATGCGACCTGGGCCAGGTTTGTGCCGAGGCCCTCGAAATCATCCGCGCCGGCAACCCGGAGCACGGCTTCGAGGAAGACATTGCGGTTGATCTGGTGATGTCGGGCGATGCACCACGGCTGCAGCAGGCACTGGGGAATCTGCTCAGCAATGCCGTTCAGCACGGTGATCCAGGTAAGCCCATTTCCCTAACGGCACGGGCTGCGGACGACGACATCGAGGTGCGCGTAGCAAACTTCGGGCGTCCCATCCCCGCTGCAGCTTTGCAGTCAATCTTCGAGCCGATGGTTCGTGTGCCGACCGCAGGCAACGAAGTGCACGAGCACTCGAAGACCAGCCTGGGGCTGGGTCTTTTTATCGTCCATGAGATCGTGACCCGCCATGGCGGCTCGGTCGCCGTCCAATCGTCGGAGGAAGCCGGAACGGTGTTCACGATTCGCCTGCCACGGGCAGACGGCACTCCAATGAAGGAACGTCTGAAAACATACACGAGGCACCCGCGGCGCCGTTTTACTGATTGAAGGCCTTCCGCCAGATGTTCGCGGCCTGATCGGCGGATGGCGTGTTTTGCGACGATGGCAACGCCGAACTTTAGCGCTCGATCAATACGCTTCGAGGATGGCGGCGATGATCTTTAGTTCGCCGCCGAACTTCAAGCAGTGTCGGGGTCCAGGCGAAGCGCCAGTGAGCCGCCCGTCGTCACCGACAGTCGATGCGAAGGCGCATATTTACAGCTGCGCCAGTAAGCCGCCCTCAATATCAGCGGGGTGACGTCCTGCCGAGCAGCCTTTGCAATAGCCCGCCGGCATCCGTCACTGCAAGACCGGGTCACCCCAACAGCAGGGCATCGAGCGACTGGTCTCATCCGCTTCCGCCGCCACCGCCTCGGTTGGCGCCAGCCGAAGGAGTCGATTCGTTGCAAGGCTCGAAGCCCCTCGACTGGCCAGCTTGACACTGGCACCCCGCGCGCCCGCCGCTACCGCGCAGCATCAAGTATTCCCATCTGACGCCGAAATACACGGCTCACGCCGCCTTATGCAGTTCGGCATCACTTCCAAACAGCACCGCGCCCGCGAGGCGCGCGAAAGGGCTCACGATGAATTTGAAACTGGGAACCCGGCTGGCGCTGAGCTTCGGCGCGGTGCTGCTCCTTGCCGCCATCATTGCCCTCGTCGGTGGCACCGCCTTGCGCGCCACGATGGGCAGCTTCCGCGTCGTCACCAGTGAGGTCCTGCCGAAGAGCGACATCGCTAACAACAACATCCGTGAGGCTTATGACTATGCACGGGCTTTCGCCTATATCGTCACCTCGGAAGGCCAGCCCGCCGCCGATGAACAGTCGCTGAAGGCAGCGCAAGCCGTGCTGGTGGCGACCGTCAAAGCGGTCAACGACAACGTGGCAGCACTGGAGCCGATGCTGTCGACCGCCGATGAAAAAGCCTTGCTCGCCGACGTGAAGGCACGGCGTGCCGCCTACGGCAAGAGCCGCAATCAAGTACTGGAATTGAAGAACGCTGGCGCCCACGACAAAGCCACCGCGCTGATGTTCACCGAAACCAACGCGCTGCAGACGGTCTACATCGATGCCTGGAAGACCTTCATCGATCACGAAAAGAAGCAGCTGGTCAACCATGTCGAAGGCGCCGAAGGCAACTACCGCCAGGCCACAGGCGGCCTGTACGGCGTCCTTGCGCTGGCGATGGCAGCCGGCCTGGGAGTGGCGATCGTGCTCACGCGCTGGGTGCTCGGAGCGCTCGGTGGCGAGCCCGCGTATGCGGCGGGGATTGCCGGGCGCATCGCCGCCGGCGATCTCAGCGTCGACGTGCAGACCCGGCCCGGCGACAAGACCAGCCTGCTGTTCGCAATGAAGACGATGCGCGACAACCTGTACCAGGTCGTCGGCCAGGTGCGCGCCGGCACCGACAGCATCGCCACGGCGACGGCGCAGATCGCCAGCGGCAACATGGACCTGTCGTCACGCACGGAGCAGCAGGCCAGCTCACTGCAGCAGACCGCGGCGTCGATGGAGGAGTTGACGTCCGCAGTCAAACAAAACTCAGCCAGTGCGCAGCAGGCCAACCAGTTGGCAGCAAGCGCGTCGAACGTCGCCGCGAAGGGCGGCGAGGCGGTGGCCAAGGTGGTCGACACGATGGGTGCGATCAACGTGGCGTCGAAGCGGGTGGTCGACATCATCGGTGTCATCGATGGCATCGCGTTCCAGACCAACATCCTGGCGCTGAATGCAGCAGTCGAAGCGGCCCGTGCCGGCGAGCAGGGGCGTGGTTTCGCGGTCGTCGCAACCGAAGTGCGCAGCCTGGCGCAGCGCAGCGCGGCGGCGGCGAAAGAGATCAAGACGCTGATCGGCCAGTCGGTCGACGAGGTCGAGGCCGGCGCCCGGCTGGTCGACGAGGCGGGCAGCACCATGCGCGACGTGGTGATGAGCGTGAAGCGGGTCAGCGACATCATTGGCGAGATCACGAGCGCAAGCGAACAGCAAAGCCAAGGCATCGAGGAAGTCAATCAAGCAGTAACGCTGATGGACCAGGCGACGCAGCAAAATGCGGCGCTGGTCGAGGAGTCCGCCGCGGCCGCGGACGCGCTGAAGAACCAGGCTGCGTCGCTCGCCGAGGTGGTCGGCTCCTTCAGACTCGAACCGACGACGGCGTGAGGATCTTCTCGATGACTCCCCTATCCAGGATGGCGGTGATGATCTGCATATCGCCAGCGGCTCAATTGGCGTGGTTGATCGCTGTCGTTCATCGGCGAAGCGAATCGAGTGACCGCTCCCCAAGACCGTGACCTTCGTGAGCCGACTCGATGCTGGCTCTCGTCAGCTGACCGAGTGGGCCTTCACGCCCACCGGGGGCAGCACAGACCTTCGGTTCCCAGAGGCCCCCAGGGCTGGTGTCACGGCGACATGACGGAACGCACGACTTCAAGAGCCGTCATCTACCAGTGTTCCGATTTCGTGACCATTCGCTGAAGCTCGGCGCGCCGGTGCCGACATACTGAATTCAGGGCGCGCGGCGCTTGCGAGCAGGACACACCGGGGCCGCAACCCTGACAGCATCACCCACGATGCCGTCGTTTCGACATAGAGAGTCCAGACCATGTCTTTAACGACCTTACCGTCCAGCCTCGCCTGGGCGCTTCGCACGACGCTGTTCTGCCTGATCTTCGCGCTGGCCCTGCCAACGCCGGCCCGCGCCGAGACTATCCGTCTAGGAGGGACCGGCGCTGCGTTACGCACGATGACGGTGTTAGCGCAGGCGTACATGAAGGTGGAGCCGTCATTCCAGCTTGAGATCGTTCCCAACCTGGGCAGCAGCGGCGGCATCAAGGCGCTGACCACGGGCGCCACTCAGATCGCCGTCGCCAGCCGAGGGACCAAAGCCGAGGAGCGGGCAGCAGGCGTGCGCGCCTTCGAGTATGGGCGAACGGCCTTCGTACTGGCCACTGCCAAAGACAACGTGCGAGCCCTGACGCTGACCCAGGTCGCAGACCTGTATGCCGGCAGGCAGACCAAGTGGAGCGACGGTCAGCCCGTGCGCCTGGTCCTTCGACCGGCAAGCGACGTCGACACGCCACTGCTGGCATCCTTCTCGCCGAGCGTCAAAGAGGCCTTGGCCACCGCGATGGCGCGCGAAGGCATGGTGACCGCGATGACCGACCAGGACAGTGCAGACGCCATCGAGCGACTGCCCGGCGGGCTCGGAACCTCATCGCTTGCCTTGTTGATGTCGGAGCACCGCCGCGCCAGGGCGCTGCCCATCGACGGCGTCGAGCCGACAGTCGGCAACGTCGCCAGCGGGCGCTACCGGTATGTGAAGCCGCTCTACCTGCTGTTCAAGGACGGCGCGCCGGCGAGCGTCGTGCGGTTCATTGCCTTCGTCGGGTCGGACGCTGGCCGACGGATCCTGACCGAAACCGGCACCGACGTCACGACGGCGGGCATCGCCCCTGCGGCGGCGACGACGGCACAGGCTGCGCGCTGAGCATCGCTCGCCAAAGCGATTCTCTTCATAGTCCTTCAAATGGACCGTCTGTTGACAATGATCGCCGCGCTGGTCGCCGGCTGCGTCATGCTGCTGCTTCCAGGCTTAGCCGCCTATGCGGGCTACCGGTCAACGTCCAGCATCCTGAGCACCGAGGCCGAAATCAATGCCCGCCTGGTTTCGCAGCTCGTCAATGTCAACCCCGAACTGTGGCAGGTGGAGACATTGCGCCTCGAAGAACTGCTTCGGCGGCGGCCAGGCGACCGGACGGCGGAAAGCCGCTCGGTGCTGGACTTGCAGGATCGCGTCATCTCCCAAGTTGAGGACGAACTGGCGAGCCCGCGGATCGAGACACGCGCGCCTGTCCATGACGCAGGCGAGGTCGTTGGAACGATTCGGATCGAACGTTCGCTGCGGCCGTTGATCGCACAGATCGCATGGTTCGCACTGCTGGGAAGCGTGCTCGCCGGCGCCATCTTCGCAGCGCTGAGGGTGTTGCCGCTGCGGACGCTGAGACGCACTCAGGACAGGCTGCTGCACGAGGCCACGCACGATGGCCTGACCGGCCTGCCCAACCGCGTGCTGTTTCGCGATCGCCTGGAACAGGCGATGGGTAGGGCCCAGCGCAGTCGGCGTCCGATGGCGCTGCTGTTCATGGACCTCGACAACTTTAAGGACATCAACGACAGCCTCGGGCACAACATCGGTGACCTGGTGCTGCGCCATGTGGCGCGCATGCTTGGCAACAGTCTGACGGCCGGCGCGGGTCCAGCGCGCCGCAGCAACGACGGCGCATTCACAATCGCTCGCTTGGGCGGGGATGAATTCACGGCGATCGTCGAGAGCGCTGGCAGCACCGAGGACACGGCTGCGCTCGCCAGTCGCATCCTGGCGGCCCTGCAGGAGCCGACGCGGATCGCGGGCAATCAGATCATCCTCTCGGCCAGCATCGGCATCGCGATGTATCCCCAAGACAACGCCGACATGGCCACCCTGCTGCGACAGGCCGACATGGCGATGTACCGGGCCAAGGACCTGGGCCGAAACACGCATCACTTCTTCAATGACGAACTGAACCATGCCATCCAGCACCGGATCGCGCTGGACCACAGTTTGGGCACTGGAACGCCGGGAGTTTGTCCTGCACTACCAGCCCAAGGCAAATTTGTCCAGCGGCGCGATCACCGGTGTCGAAGCACTGATCCGCTGGCAACGACCGGGCGAGGGGCTGGTTCCTCCCGACAAGTTCATCGGCGCGCTCGAAGACAGTCGCCTGATCGTGCCTGTGGGCGCGTGGGTCATTGCTACTGCCTGCGAACAATTGGCCATGTGGGATCGCATGGGATTGCCGGATATGTCGATGGCGGTCAACCTGTCGGCGCGCCAGTTTCGTGAACCGGATCTGGCGCAACAGATCGCGCAGTTGCTGAGCACGAATGGCCTTGCACCTCACCGGCTGGAACTCGAATTGACCGAGAGCCTCTTGATGGAGGACAACGAACTCAGTCGAAAAACCCTGATCGGCTTTGCCCAGGTCGGTGTTTGCGTGGCCATCGACGACTTCGGCACCGGGCACTCATCGCTTGCCTACCTCAAGCGCTTTAAGGTGGATACGCTGAAGATCGATCGATCCTTTGTGCGCGACGTGCCGCACGACGCTGACAACTGCGCGATCGCCACTGCAGTCGCGGCGCTGGCCCACAGCATGAAGCTGTCGGTCGTGTGTGAAGGCGTCGAGAATATCGAGCAGGTGGAGTACATGCGCACGCTCGGCTGCGACGCCATCCAGGGCTATTTGCTCGCTCGCCCGATGCCTGCGGACTCGCTGGCCGGCTGGCTTCGGCGCTACCGCGCTGGCGACGAAGCGCTCAATGCTTGGCGCAAGTCGTCCACAACGACAGCGGATCCTGCCGGCACGCGACATCTGCACGCAGTGCCTGGCCACACTGGCTCGCGCTCGAAAGCTGCATGAGGGCGCGCGCTGGCATTCCCCGAGCACTCCACGGCGCCAGCAGCCTGGAGCTGTACCAGTTCAAGGCGATCATTGAAGGCCTGCTGGCCGATCCGCACCGCGGCATGGCGGCGCGCGCGCAGTGGCACCTGGGCCAGCTCATGCAGATCGTCGACTTCCGCGACGGTCAGATGCCGCGGCAAATCATCGCGATGAAGGACACGCAGGCCACGGTGCTGGAGCAAGGCACCAAGCGGACCTGGAAGATCCCTTGCGTGGCGTTTCAGGGCTACACCAACGTCGAACGTCAAGAGGACTCAGCGGCTTACGAACCGCCGCCTAAGCCAATCAGCACGGGACGAAGGCGCGAGAGTTCGAGCGCGGCGATACGGTCACCTTCGAAGATCGCGATGGCCGCGGCATCACCGGCGTGGTCGTGCGCATCAACCAACGCACCGCCACGATCGGTACAGGTGACGGCGGGAGCTGGCGCGTGCCGTTTCACATGCTGCGGCACGTACTCGATATCTGACCTGCCGGCGGTCAAGCAACGGGCGGCGTCAATAGGGCCCACAGGCCGCCCTTACGGTCGACCGCTTCATGATGAAGGTGCTGATCGACTACCGCTCACCCGGGGCGGCGCTCATCTGCACCAGGGCTCGCCCAAGCAGGTGGCCGAACTGCTGCTGGACAGCAGCGCCGACATCGGCATCGCCACCGACGCCCGGGCCGACACGCCGCGGGCTTGCGCGGCTGGCGCAGTTTCCCGTCGTCACCTACGAACCCGGCTACACCGGGCGGCCGCTCCGGCGCCGGGGTCATCGCGCCGCGGCGTGCTAGCCGGCGTCGCCGGCCGCCTTTTCGACCGGCAACGTCACGGTGAACGCAGCGCCGCGGCCGACGCCGTCGCTGTGTGCGGTGAGGGTGCCCCCGTGCAGCGTGACGATCTCGCGCGCCAGCGACAGCCCGATTCCCAGGCCGCCTTGCGACATGCCCTGGTGGCGCCCGACCTGCGTGAAGAGCTTGAACACAGCGTCGAGCATCTCCGGCGGGATGCCGGCGCCGTTGTCGGCAACCGTGACGCTGAGGACGGCGCCGGCCACCGTGGCTCGCAGTTCGATGCTGCCGCCCGCCGGCGTGTACTTTGCGGCGTTGTTCAGCAGGTTGCCGAACACCTGCGCCAGCCGCATCGCGTCGCCTGCGAGCTGCACCGGCTGCGGCGGCAAGCGCAGCGTCAGCTTATGCGCCGCGGCCTCGACCAGCGGCGCGCTCGACTCGACCGCCTCGCGTACCACGTCGGCCAGCACCAGGCGCTCGGTACGCAGCGCCAGCTTGCCCTGTCCGACGCGCGACGCGTCGAGCAGGTCATCGACCAGCCGCACCATGAGCAGGACCTGGCGCTCCATCATGTCGCGCGTGCGCAGCGCCCCCTCGTCCAGCGTGCCGGCACGGCGCAGCAGCTCGAGCCCGGTGCGCAGCGGTGCCAGCGGGTTGCGCAGTTCGTGCGCGATGGTGGCCAGGTACTCGTCCTTGCGCCGGTCTTGGTCAAGCAGCGCCTCGACGAGCGTGGCGTGCTCGATGCCGATCGCAGCCACCGCGGCAAGCTGCGTCAGGGCCGCCTCGTCGGCGTCGGTGAAGGCCGCGCCCGGCGCGTGCACCGCGCACAGCAGGCCGAGGTTGCGCTGGCCGGAGCCGAGCAGCGGCACGCCGAGCCAGCCGCCGCTGGCCGGACCGGCTTGTGACGCGGACAACGGCGCGCGGCGTTGCGCGCGGTTGCTGCTGCGCATGCTGGCCGCCAGCGTGTCGTCGTCGGGTGCCGGTACGGCGACGTCGTCGCTGCCCGGCGGCGGGCTGCGGTGCTCCAGCACCGCGCCGCGCGACGGCATTGCGGGCACGCTCGCCGTCGCCGCGAGCGCGCCGGTCAGCGCTCGCGACTCGTCGGTCAGCAACGCGACGATGCGCTCGAGCGACAACTCGGCGTTGATTGCGCGCGACGCGCGTGCCAACTGGGTCAGCCGTTCGGCACGCT
>NZ_JACDCW010000029.1 GCF_013817345.1 Methylibium sp. | reverse complement strand
GAGCACGACAACCTGCGCGGTGCCGCGTACTTCCATTGACCCGCATTGAAGGACTTCCCCATGATGATGAACAACACCCTGGCGCAGCTGCGCGACTTGAAGCTCGCCGGCATGGCGTCTGCCGTTGAAGAGCAACTCTCCAGCGCAGCCAGTACGGCGCTGAGCTTCGAAGAGCGCTTGGCATTGATGGTCGACCGCGAGGTGCATCACCGCGATGACAAGCGCCGCGCCGCGCTCATGAAGAGGGCCGGCCTGAAGTACCCGCAGGCCTGCGTCGAAGATGTCGACAGCAAACCCGGGCGGGGATTCGAGCGCAGTTCCTTGATGAGCCTGGCGCTGTCGCGCTGGGTCGAGGACGGCACCGCGATCCTGGTCACCGGTCCGACGGGTTCGGGCAAGTCGTGGCTGGCCTGCGCGCTGGCGCAGTACGCCTGCCGGCGCGGGCACTCGGCGCTGTACCTGCGGGTGCCACGCCTGGCGGAGGATCTGCGCGTGCTGCACGGCAACGGCGGGTTCGGGCGTTGGCTCGCCGCGGTGGCGCGCACCGATGTCTTGCTGTTGGACGACTGGGGGCTGGCCGCCATGGACGGCCCGACTCGCGCCGATCTGATGGAGGTGATCGACGACCGGGCGGGGACGCGCCCGACGATCGTGACGAGCCAGTTGCCTGTCGAGCACTGGCATGCGTGGATCGGCGACGCAACCGCCGCCGACGCGATCCTCGACAGGCTGCTCTCGCGCAGCCACCGGCTCAACCTCAAGGGCAAGTCGATGCGGCCGAGCAAGGCAGCCGTCGTGAATATCGAAGGCAGCGACACCACGGCACCGCAAGACACCGCCGCCGCCTAGCGACGCCGCCTCCGACAACGTCAACCATGGAGCCGCTCAACCACCTCAAACAGCCACTTCCTACAATTCAGCTTGGGCACCAACCCCATCCACGGTCGTTTGGAGATTGAGGGGGCGCATGAATCAATGGCCGGCGCACTGAAGGGGATTCTGGGTCGACGCGATGGTTCGCCAACCTAGATATTGTTGTCGGCGGCTCAGCCGAGTTCTGGAGTCGATTCGACGCCTTCTCGGGGGGCGCCGCGTCGCTACAGCGATTTTCGCTGACGAATTCCATTTCACAATAACGCAGACAGCGACCAACACGTTGCATTTACGTTGATGGCGCGGCCATGTTCAGACGCCTCCAGAAATTAAGCCAAGAGATATAATGCGTTTGAACGCCACATAGATTGGCCCAATTGCGCTCAGTCCCAGCTGGCGTCAAGACATCAAATGCATTCGAGAATAGACTGCATCGAACAATTCTCGATCTGTCCGGCGGCGAGTAACGCATAAATATTGCTCACATCAAGACGACGCCTAGTTTCTAGCCGGTGATTCTAGGGGCAGGGCTTTTCGAGCCGGCCAGGCGCCTTGAACGATGAGTATCGTCAGACGACGGAGGACGATAGTTCTGCCTGCCTCGTCGGTCTATCGATTCAAAATGATTTGGACCGAGTCGCCCCTGGCCATCTGCGCAAGCCGGCTCGGCGGGAATTTGCGTACTTCCGTTGGCACAGTTCGCCCGTCGCAGTCGAGAGCCTGACCCTTTGACTTGCGCGACATTGCCTCGCCGACGCGGACGCCGTTCCCCCGAGGCCCCCCGCTGGGCCATCAGGTGCCGGCCTTTGGCTTCCTGAAGGACGTCCCTCATCTTCAGCGCGCTGTCCCGGTGCGCTTGATCGTGGTCTCGCAGCCTGATGTCACTGACCCATCCTGACTGCGTCACGTTCGCTCGCGGTGGCGCTGCCACATCGCCCCGTCGGAAGGTCAGCGCCGCGGTGGAGCGTGTCCGCACAGTCGGTCGCCCTTAGTTTTTCCGCGAACTGGTCGATATGAAGCGAGCAAGGGCTAACTCGACGGAGTGAGGATCGGACCAAAGATGCTGGTCCCGCGGCGCGTTGGCCCCCAGTCTCGCTTGGGAACCGGACCGAAAAGATGCCTGACAAGTTGGACAAGAAGCCTGGCCCCGTCGCGAAGCCGGGCGAGCGTCGCATGTACCGCATCGGGGTGTACTTCAACGCCGCCGAGCTCGTGGACCTGGAGCGCGTGCTCGGCGAGCCGGGGTTCGCGGCATCGATCATGGACGCCGGGCCCCACATCCGCAAGGGCATGAAGGCGGCCAGCCGGTACCTGCGCTGCTGTGCGGTTGGCAAGCGGGCACCCCGCCCGGTGCCGGTGCTCAACCGCGCGATGTGTGCTGAGCTTGGCCGCCTCGGAAAGAATGTCCGAGACATTGGGGACGGCCTCACGGCGGGTTCCATCGATCCGACCGAACCAGACATGATTGAGTCGATCTTCGACGAATTGAATTCCCTGCGCAAGCAACTGGTCAAGGTACAGCGACTGGCTCCTGATGTCCCCGAGTTTAAAGATCTGATGCCTCACGAAGAGTTTTTTTTCGGCAAGTAGTCGCATGAAGGGGATGCAGAAAATATCTCGTGGGGCCACCTTCGATGGTGTCCTCCGATACGCATTCGCTGACCCGCACGCGAAGTTTCTGGGGACGAGTGCGTGCATGGCCTCAAACGACGAGGCGGGTCTCGCCGCCGAGTTCTCCATCACCCAGTCGTTTCGAACCGATATCAAGAAGCCGGTCTGGCATCAATCCTTAAGATTGCCGGATGATGAAATCGTCGAACACCCGCGCCAACTCGCCATCGCGCATGACTACATGGCACGGATGGAATTCGATCCGCGCCGGCACCAATACGCGGTGGTCGCGCATGGCCGCAACCATGTGCACATTATTGCAAGCCGCATCGATTTCAATGGTGCTATTTGGTATGGCCGGCAGGAGAATCTGATATCAACCCGTGTCACCCAGGAACTCGAAAGACTTCACGGTCTGCGAATCACCCGTGGTCCGCAGTATCAGACCATTCTCGGTGCGCGCGGCGCCCCGACGTATCGCATTGTGGAGCTCCCTGAGTTCAAAAAGCCGCGCCGCAGGGAAGTTCAGCGTCACGAACGGCTGCAGCGTCGGTCGGTATTGAAGCAACCGCTTCCCAGAAATCGCGTCGCCGCGATTCTCAAAGAAGCCCGGCAAGCGGCACTCGCCGGCACCTTGGCCGACTTCATCAGCGTGGCCGAAGCGCGCGGACTGGCCGTCTATGCCGGCTTTGATGCATCCGCCAAGCCCGCCCCGGATGGGCAAGTTCGTCCGCCCCGGTTCACCGGATTTGTCTTCGAACTGCCGGCCCGTGGCCAGGCCGAGATCCGAATCTCCGGCAGCAAGGTCGGCGCCGCCTATTCGGGCAAGCGAATCCTGGAGGCCATCGGCGTCGACGAGACCAAGGTCTCTGCGCTGCTGGCGACCCGACATGTCCCGTTTGGACCGCATCGGTATCTGAAGCCGGTCTGGCAACTTCCCCAAAGACTCAGCAGGATAGAAAGAAATGAATTCAACCCCCCCGTTGCCGGACTGGCTCCAGCACATGCCTTTGCGCCCGGTCGTTGGCGAACTCTCGACACCATCCCAACCCTCGACAGTCTGCACGCGCTGCCCGGCGGCCCTGTGGTACTTGGAGTCGAAGGGCACCGAGACAGCGAAGGCCTACGCCTTTTGCCGAACCATGAGCGTGATGGTGTGGCAGCCACACGAGCAACACCTTCTGCTGGACTGCGACCAACTTCGGGCGCTGGCGGCCAAGGCCATGCAGCAGCAGGCCGAGAAAGCGCAGGCCAAGCTGGAGCGGGAGGAAAAAGCCAGGGCCAGGCGGGAAGCGAAGGCCAACAAGGCCAAACTCGTCCAAGCGGCACGCGCCCAGTCCCCGTCTCCAACGACACCACCGCTGGTTCAACCGATCTAGGTCGGCGCCGATCCGCGCCGGCAAGGGCCAATGCAAGCCACACCGCAAGCGGCCCCTCGACTGCCGGGCGACCGTCCGGCCATGCAGGAGCCCATCTGCCGAGAGCCCAAGCGCAGGCTCTCCGAGAGCGGACCTGGTCGGAGCGGCTCGCGAGAATCGTTGCATCCCACGCGCCCGGGCTTGGCGCCCATAGGCCAGATCTCGAGACGGCTTACCTGCGCAAGGCCGCCACGTTCTTGACCGAGAGTCGGGCACGCGGCGTCGATCCGGACGCAGCGGGCTGGCGCGCGTGGGACCTATCGGTCGGCGTGCCACTGTTGGACGGCGAGGCGGACCATTCTGCACTGCTCACTCGACTTTCTCTTGGCGCCATCAACTCCGTCGAGACCATCGAGATCCAGATCAACGCGGGGCTTCCGCCTGATCCCGTCGCGCGCGACTACGGTGGCGCCGTGGTGCGTGAGTCGCGCCATGCGCGGTCGATTGTCAACGTCTCGAAGCCAGCGCTCACTCGGCGCCCGAGGATGGGGCGCTGACCCGGGAGGCGCAGCCGCGGAGAGCGACCTGAACCTTCGCCCGCGTGCCCTGGTCAGGTCGCGCCGGACTCTGGTGACGGAGATTGGAGCTTGGCCTGTACAGCGTCAATCTGGATGGCCGGTCGACCATGGCGACAACCTCGGCGCCCGCGGTGTCTGGGGCAAGTCGACGATGTTCGAGGAAGCGGCAGCGATGCCGTTGATCGTCGCCGGTAGGAGCCGTATGCCCGAATCGGGCCCGTACGGATCTGTGCGGGGGTGTCCGGTAACGGGCATCTCTACCGCGATCAACACCCACCCACGTAAGGTGTGCACATGGATAAGACGACGCAGTACTGCCAACTCCAGCCCGAGGATCGCATGACGTTGGCCAGCATGAGGCAGCAGGGGTTCAGCGCCCGGGCCATGGCCGGGCGCTGAGCGGCAGTCAGCGAGGCTTCACTTCAGCAAAACTTTTCGCCTGCATGGCGTCTCTCTCGTTCGTCCAACAAGTTTCGCGCTGTCAGGAGTGGCGTTCCTTTGCCGAGGCGCTTGGCCCCTTGAGCGTCAACCAGGCTGACATCACCGCGAGCCAGTCGCGCAGGTAGTCGAACGCGGCGATTTCCCTGGGGGTGATATCGAGCGCCTTCGCCAAGCGGGGCAGCGACGCATTGAAGTTCCGGTATCGCGTCCAGATGGCCGCCCCGCCCCGCGTCTTCTCGCCGTGCGGCGCCTTGGCGGACAGAAACCCGCGCACCGCCGCAACGACCTTCTCTGGGTCGTTGTCGTGCGTCTTCGGGTCCTGCCCGGCGAGGTCGCTCAACGTCTGCTTGTCCTGGTACGGCACCGCGGCCATCAGCATGAAGTCTCTTTGCGGTGTGCCGGGCGGCCGGAAGCCGAATCGAATCGCTGCCATCGCCAACCCGCACTCGAACGGCATGTTGAAGCGCGGCAGCTTCGACTTGGCAGATGTTTCGACCCGAGAGATGTCGTGAATCGAGTAGCAGGACTCGCGAATGATGCGCAGTATCTTGTCGATGCGCATCTCGTTTGAGCCGGTGTCTTCAACGGCCAAGCGCGCAATGAAACCGCAGTCGTGGATAGCAAAGAGCATCGCGTGCAGCAGCGGCAGGTAGTCCGTGTCGAACGGGCAGTTGACGAAAACGCAGCGCTCGAACGGCGGCGCGACCTTCGTCGGTGTATGAAGAGCGCCCGCTCTCACTCGAGGGCGACTAAGGCTTCAGCAATCTGCTGCTCGGTCACGTGCTTCGGCCGCATCACGGAGCCGAACACCTTGTAGCCACCAACCTGCGACACGCGGACGGTGACCCCCACCCTCGCTTGGGCAGGAGCCTTCTTGGCTGCAGGCTTGGCCCGCACCAGAGACGCGTGCTTGGCAGGCGCCTTCTTTGCGGCCGGAGGTTTCCTGTACATGCCTTCAGTTTAGCCCGCTGGGGCTACTTCCGCTCGCTGGTCCGCGCCGGCGCAGACAGCGACACCGCGCAGCGCGTTCACGATCTGGTGACGGGCCACGCAGCACGACGCGCCGGCCGCGCTGGGGTCGACTCCCGACGCACGGCTGCTCGTCGACATCGACCTGTCCATCCTCGGCAGTCCCGCCGAGCGCTTCGAGCGCTACGACCAGGACGTGCGCAAGGAGTACGCGTGGGTGCCGGGCTTCCGCTACCAGGAAGCGCGCGCCCAAGTCCTACAGAGCTTCCTCGATCGGCCGCAGTTTTATCACGGTGACGCGGCCGTAGCCTTGATCGGAGTTCAGGCCCGTATCAACCTGGCAGCCGCGTTGTCGCGGCTCGCGCAATGAATGCCCGCGACGTCAAGGCGCTGCCGGCGCTGGCCAGAAGGGCGAGCGCCCAGCGCAGGGCGCTCTGGCGCCGTTGTTCGGCACGTCAGTCACCACGACTCGCAGCCCCACCCCGGCCAGCGCCGCGCGACAACGCAGGTTGCTCGTCGGCCACTTCGCCTTCATGCGTTCGGTGGTCCAGGCCTCGACCCCCGCGACAGCTGGGGCGCTACTTCCGCGCCGAAGGCCAGGCTACCGATCAGCGCACCTTCCGCGCCACCATCGCCTGAATCCGCGACGAGTTCGCCGCTGCCGCGAAACGCCAGGACCGCTTCCGCAGGATTGGCGCTAGACTTGCATCCATAGTCTCATCCCATAGACACATTAGGTGTTACCCCCATGAATTCCTCCGAAACGACCATCGGTGCCGGCGAATTCAAGAGCACCTGTCTGAAGTTGCTCGACGAGGTCGCGCACAACCGCATCCCACTGGTCATCACCAAGCACGGCAAGCCCGTGGCCAAGCTGGTGCCGATGCCGCCAGGCACGCAACTGTTCGGTGCGCTGGCCGGCAGCGTCTTGGATGAGGCCGACATCCAGTCACCCATCGACATGGAGTGGGACGCCGCGCGATGACGGTAGAAGACCTCAGCTCTGTCGTGCTGGACACTCACGCACTGGTCTGGCTGATGCAGGGCAGTGAGCGCGTCGGCCCGCGGTCGCGCGAGTTGATAGCAGCGGCAACCGAAGCCGACGCGGTCTTCGTGGCGGCCATTTCAGCCTGGGAAATTGCGATGCTGGTGGCCAAGGGCCGCCTTGCGCTGGATCGCGATGTGGGGACGTGGCTGGATGCGGCCCTGCGCCTGCAGGGTTTGCGCTTGGCAGCGCTCGATCCGCTGGTGGCCGTGGACTCCACCCGTTTGCCCGGTGACGTTCATGGTGACCCGGCCGACCGCCTGATCGTCGCGACCGCGCGCCGTCACGCCGCCGTGCTGATCACCGACGACCGGCAGATCCTCCAGTACGGCGCCGCCGGGCATGTCAAAGCACATCGAGCCGGCGCCTGAACGAGACAGGCCCAAGTTTGCTGAGCACACGCAGGCAGGCTATATCCGAGCCGTCCGCAAGCTGGCTGCATTCATTGGCCGATCACCTGACACCGCCAGCACCGAAGATCTTCGGCGCTTCCAACTGCACTTGGTGGACGCGGGCAACGGCCCGGTGACGATCAAAGCCACCATCACGGGGCTGAGGTTCTTCTTCGACGTCACGCTGAGCCAGCCCGATCTGATGGCCAAGATGCAGCATGTGCACGTCCCGCGCAAGCTGCCGGTGATCCTCAGTCCCGAGGAGGTGTCCGCTTGATCGCAGCGGCGCCGAACCTGAAGCACCAGGCTGCGATGTCGGTGGAATACGCGCCGGCGTCGCTGAAGTCGGCGACGAGGCTTGTGCGGGGGTTCGCGACCTGGCTCGACCACAGTGGGATCTGTGGCCGCAACGTCGAGATCGGACTCGTCGATGAGTACCTGGCCGATCGATTCGTGCATCGATGGCCCAGGCGCGGCGAAGCCTTCACGCTGCGCGAGTTCGTCGGCCTTGTTTCGGTCGATGGCAACGCAGCTGCCAAGCAGCCGATGGCAGTAGCACCAGCACTTCAGGTGCGCCGCAAGTTCGCCGTTTTTGACAGCACTCACAAAACCACCGCAAAGACTGAAGAGCCCGATCAGCTCTACTGGTACGACGCGGAAGGAAGCCGTCACGAAGTGAAAGAGAATTATCCAGACATGCGCGCGCCGGTGGAGTAGCCTAGTTTACATGGGGGAATTCGCTCGATTCACAGAAATATCCGCCAGAATTTCGAACACGAGCCGCTGTTGCGCTTATTGTAAACTGGGTTCAAGCGTGTCCGGCGACATACCATGCGCGAAGATGACGCCCAAGCAGCCTGCACCTTCCAGCGGCAGTGCAATGATTTTGCCGGGATGCAAACATCTAACTCATGTTGATGCGCGACCAGTAGGGTCTTAGATTTACCTGAGAGGAGCGTCGAAATTACCATGCCTAGAACAGTGAATTGCATAAAACTCGGACGCGAAGCCGAGGGGGTTGATTTCCCGCCGTATCCGGGGGAACTCGGCAATCGGATTTTTGAAAACGTGTCCAAGGAAGCGTGGAAAAGGTGGCTCGAGCATCAGAAGATGCTGGTGAATGAAAACCGGCTTAATCTTGCGGATGCCAACGCGCGAAAATATCTTGCCAGACAAATGGAAGCGCATTTTTTTGGCGCTGGCGCCGAAGTAGCTGCAGGGTATGTTAAACCCGGCAGCAAATGAAAACTCATTGACTCGCGAGCAAGACGTTACGCATTGCACAAGGTGATTATTATTCACGGTGACCGGCCTCGCCGGTAATATCCATGTCAAGACTCGATAAATTCACGCCCGTCCCCACGGAAATCAAGCTGCACCAAGTTTCCAGCAAGCTGGAAATCGCATTTGACAACGGCAAACGGTTCGAGTTGCCGTACGAGTTTCTGCGGGTGTCTTCGCCGTCAGCCGAGGTGCGCGGACACGGTCCGGGCCAGGAAGTCCTGCAGGTCGGCAAGAAGAACATCGAAATCAAAGGCATCGAGCCGGTCGGCAACTACGCCGTGCAGCTGACTTTTTCCGATGGTCACGATACCGGCCTTTTTTCGTGGGACTATCTCTATGAGTTGGGCGAGAACCACGCCGAATTGTGGGGTCGTTATATGAGCCGGATGGAGGCCGCGAGCGCTTCGCGCGAACCGCTGGCCGGTGCGGTAGCGCGCCCGAAATCAAAGTGACGATGCGCTAATGAACATCTTGCACGGCAGCACCCGCGCTGCGCAATCTTCTCCGGCCGTCGCTTTCAAGGCCGCGCTCATCAACCCTTACGAACTCGGCCGCCAATCGTTCAACCTGGCCGCGCCCGCGGCACTGCTGAAAGCGGCCGGCTTCGACGTCGTCTGCCTCGACCTCACGCTACAGAAGCTCGATCCCGATGTCTTGCGCGGTGCGGGACTGGTGGCGATTCATCTGGGCATGCACACCGCCACCCGCATCGCCGTTGCTGCGCTGCCCAAGATTCGGGCGCTGGCGCCTTCCGCCCATGTGTGCATGTACGGCCTGTACGCTGCGATGAATGAAGCGTTGCTGCGTGGGCTCGGTGTACAGACGCTGTTGGGCGGCGAATTCGAAACGGGCCTTCTCGCCCTTGCCGGACGCCTGCGCGACGGCGACGACGGCGACGACGGCGCGCAGCGAGAGCCTCTCGTCAATTTTTCACGCGTCGCCTTCGTCACGCCCGACCGAACCGGTCTGCCCAAGCTGGCGCAGTACGCTCACCTGATATTGCCGGACGGCGGCGCCAAGATCACCGGCTTTACCGAGACCACTCGCGGCTGCAAGCACTTGTGCCGCCATTGCCCGGTGGTGCCGGTGTACGAGGGCAAGTTCCGCACCGTGGACAAAGAGGTGGTGTTGGCCGACATCGCGCAGCAAGTCGCGGCGGGTGCTGCGCACATTTCGTTCGGTGATCCGGATTTCTTCAACGGGCCCACGCATGCGCGCAAGGTGCTCGAAGCCATGCACGCGCGCTTTCCGCAACTGACGTTCGATGCCACGATCAAGATTCAGCATCTGCTGAACCACGCTGAACTGTTGCCGGTGCTTCGCGAGTTCGGCTGCCTGTTCGTCACTTCCGCTGTGGAATCGGTGGACGACGGGATCCTCGACCATTTCGACAAGCACCATACCCGCGCGGACTTTGAACGCGCGCTGACGTTGTGTCGCGCGAGCGGCATCTCGCTCGCGCCAACCTTCGTCTCCTTTACGCCGTGGACGACGCTGGACGGCTATCTCGACCTGCTGCGTGAGCTGGTGCGATTGAAACTGCAGGAAGCGGTGCCCGCGGTGCAGCTTTCCATCCGGCTGCTGGTGCCGCAGGGATCGTATTTGTTGCGCCTGCCTGACTTCGTTGATCGGTTGGAACCCTTCGATTCGGAACTGCTGGGCTATCCCTGGCACCATGCCGATCCCTCCGTCGACGCACTGCAAAGAGAAGTGCAGGCCGTGGCGATACGGATGGAGAGCGCGACGCGCGCGGAAGTCTTCGGCGAGATTTGGCGACTCGCCCACGCTGCCGCCGGACGCAAAGAACCGAGTCTCGACGGCGTCGATCCCGGCCCACCCGTGCCCCGATTGTCCGAGCCGTGGTATTGCTGCTCCGAGCCTACGGAACAGCAGCTGCAATCGTTCTGACAATGCCGCGCGTTTTGCTGCTCTTGCCGGCCGCCGGCTATCGCAACGAGGATTTTCTCGCCGCCGCGCAAAAGCTCGGCGCCGAGGTGATAACCGCCGCCGACTACTGCCACCGGCTCGCGCCGCTCATGGGCATGAGCCCGATTTTTTCGTTGCCCTTCGACCAGCCGGAAATCGCCGTCGAACAGGCGCTTGCTGCATTGGGGCGGCGCGTCGACGCCGTGCTGGCGGTGGACGACCACGGACTCGAACTGGCCGCGCTGCTGCGGCAAAAACTCGGGCTTCCAGGCAATCCGTTGCACGCTGTGCGCACCACCCGCGACAAGCTCGCGTTCCGGCGATTGCTCACGACGCACGGGTTCAACTGCCCGCATTTCCAGGCGCCGATCAGCGAAGCCGATGCCCTGGCACTTGCCCCGTCATTGGACTATCCCGTGGTGGTGAAGGCTCGGCGCTTGTCCGCCAGTCGCGGCGTTATCCGTGCCGATGACGCGGCGTCGTTTGCCCAGGCGGTTGGCCAGGTGCACCGAATCCAGGCTGTCGCCGATCGCGACGCCACGCAACTTGGGCTGATCGTCGAAGCCTTCATCCCTGGCCGCGAATACGCGTTGGAAGGTTTGCTGGAAAACGGTGCATTTCGTGTGCTCGCTTTATTCGACAAGCCCGACCCGCTGGACGGCCCGTATTTCGAGGAAACCATTTACATCACACCGTCGCGCCTACCGACCGACACGCAGGCGGCAATCGCCGCGGAAGTGCAACGCGCGTGCGCGTTGGCGGGGCTGACCGGCGGACCGCTGCATGCGGAAATGCGCGTCAACGATCAAGGCGTCTGGCTTCTGGAAGTGGCGGCGCGCTCCATCGGTGGCCTGTGTGGGCGCGTACTCGATCAGCGCCTCGGACTGTCGCTAGAAGAATTGATCCTGCGGCATGCGCTCAACATGCCGCTGCCGATGTCAGCCAACAGTGATGCGTCCGGAGTGATGATGATTCCGATACCCGAACGCGGCGTCTTTCATGGCGCAACGGGGCTGATGGCGGCGCGCGCGGTGGTGGGTGTCAGCGACATCCGGATCACCGCGCAACCCGGGCAAATGGTTGCACCGCCACCGGAAGGCGAAGGTTATCTCGGCTTCATCTTCTCCCGCGCCGCTGGACCTGAAGCGGCCGAAGCCGCGCTGCGCGCCGCCCACGCCAAGCTCGCCTTCGACATTAAGGCGGCATTGCCGGTGACCCGGGCTTGTGCGCAATGACGGACGATCACGCCAGCCATGGAGGTGGCCGCCGTCCAGGCGCTGCGCCAAGCTCGCGCTCGAGCCGCCGACCGAGTCGGTCGGCGCCGCCTACGGCGGCGTGGCGCTCATGTTCGGGCGCGCCTCGATGGGCTGCAGCAGCGCCGCGATGTTCTGGCCGACGTCGTGATCGCGTGTGCCTTTCCAGAACTCGTGCGCGTGCTCGTTGTCATGCGCGAGCGTCCGGGCGACGATCCGATCGAGTTCTTCAGCGCTCGGCTTTGCCGAGCTGGAGCACTACTTTCGCCCTGACGGGCTTCCGCGCGAGCAGCAACTCTGGCTGGCGTCGGCGTGGCGCGCTGTGTGATCACGGTGGCGGGACGGACAAGCCGGCCGTTCTGCATTCGCGCAAGCCTGCCGTCACCGCTCCGGCAGATCCCTGACAAAGTTGCGTTTCACCTTGTACTGCGTGCGAAGCTGGTCGAGCCACGCGGACCGCGGAACGTGTCAATGACTTTGCGCCACCCGGCGTCATGAATTTACTGTGCAAGGCTGTGATGATTTCGGGGTGATGACCTCCGACGTTGGTGGGTTGATCCACGCCGCAGTGGGCAGCGCAGGCGGTTCAGGACGGCGGCCTTTGAATCGGTTTGGCGCGGCACGGAATGCGTCATCCAGCGCGGCCTGGCGGACGCTGCGTAGCGTAAGCGCGGCCTCAAGGCCCTCTTGACGCTGTCCCATTGAGTGGGGCGACGATGCTCAGACGTCGAGCACTTGCCGCAGTGCGTGGAATGGCACTCGCCAAGTCCCGCCCTCACCGGTGCCCAGGGTGGCCGTACGTTGGTTGATGCGTACGATCACGCCCGTGATGTTGCGACCCTCTCGATCGTCGAACGTGACGGTGTCGCCTCGTTGGAACGCTCGAGCGTGGGTCGGCGCGGCGACGGGCTCCGGCGGCGGCTCGACGGCGGCATCGATGCCCTTCGAAAGGACGCGCCGCGTTCGGGTCGGCCTGCCACGGTCACGGCCGAGGTGGAGTCGAGGGTCGTGCAGGCCACGCTGCATGACAGACCGATCAATGCCACCCACTGGAGCACCCGCACGCTCGCTGAACACTTGGGTGTTGGTGCCACGACCATCCGCCGCGTGTGGCAGAGCAACGGCCTGAAGCCGCACCTGAGCCGGTCCTTCAAGCTCTCTCGCGATCCGCGCTTCGAGGACAAGCTGCTGGACGTGGTGGGGCTGTACCTGAACCCGCCCGAGCATGCCCTGGTGCTCAGCTGCGACGAGAAGAGCCAGATCCAGGCGCTCAACCGCACGCAGCCCGGTCTGCCGCTGAAGGCCGGTCGAGCCGGCACCGTCACCCACGACTACAAGCGCCATGGCACGACCACGCTGTTCGCGGCGCTCAACACGCTGGACGGCAGCGTGATCTCGATGTGCCAGCCGCGGCATCGCCACAGCGAATGGCTCAAGTTTCTGCGGCTCATCGACCGCCGCACGCCCAAGCACCTGAGCCTGCATCTGATCGTGGACAACTACGCCACCCACAAGCATCCCGATGTGCAGAAGTGGCTCGCCAAGCACCCGCGCTTCGTCATGCACTTCACGCCCACCAGCGCGTCGTGGCTGAACATGGTCGAGCGCTTCTTCCGCGACATCACCGACAAGCGTATCCGGCGCGACAGCTTCACCAGTGTGGCGGAGCTGGAGCTGGCGATCGACTTGTACGTCGCTCATCACAACATCGATCCCAAGCCGTTCATCTGGACCGCACGCGCGTCCGACATCCTGGCCAAGGTCACGCGCGCCAAGACGGCACTTGCCGCCGTCGTTGGATAAGTACAAAACAGAGCGGCGCACTGCACTAGCACGCGCATGATCGCCGGCTCGCCGGCCAGCAGCGGCAGCGCGCGCGCCGTCGCCGGCCGATGTGCCCCCAATCAGGCGGCGCGTGCCGATACGCCGGCTCTGGTGCGCCAGGAAGGGCTTCGCGCTGTCCTCCCCGACCGGCACGCCGGGCTCGCTCGACACAGGTACGAGCATCGTGATGACAGGGACGAGCGGCTCGACCTCGAAGCCGCGCAGCGCGCAAAGCCGCGGGCGCCGCATGAAGTCGATGTTGACCGCCTGGTGCAGCGTTGGCCCGACGCAGCTCGAGCCGGCGGCAGATCTTGTTCAGGCGCTCCATCTCAAAAGCGAGCTGTTCGCATCCCAGATCGTCCGGGGTGCGATCGAGGAGATGTCATTGCGGGCATCTCCCCGATAAGATTTTGCATTCTCTCAGAATGGAGAATGAAATTCAATCCGCTTCTCATTCTTCCTCTAATGGGCAAAATGCGCTTTCACCCACGCCAGGTTCGATCAGCGCCAGTAGCGCCAACGGCGGCGCGATTGCTCCAAGCGCCACGGCCGCGGCACCGCGGGCCAAAAGACCTCCCCACGACGGATGCAACTTGGGCGTTTTAAATGTGCCGTCGATGATGAGCGGGGCACGAAGAGCGAAAATGCTGAAGTCCTTGGGGTGCGCCTTCACCACCAGATCGAGCGACTCGTTGCCGAAGCCGACCTTGCCCTCCATCGTGAATTTTGTATCGGTCGTGTCGACAATTGCCGTGTCAAGCGAGAGGACGCCGCTTTGCGCGCTGGCATCGATAAAGGCGCAACGCACTTTCACCGCCGTATCTTCCCCAGCCATGTCAGCAGCGCCTCTCCACCGTCCAGGCCGCCAAGCTCCACCAGCATTGCATCAAGGGCACCCCCTGCCATCATGAACGACGCCTGGCCATCAATGGAAGCAAGCATTTTCGCGACGGACTCTCCTCTGGTCTGAAACGTGGCCTGACCGCCGATGGAGCCGAAGCTCTCGTCGGCAATGCCGTACGCGTTGGCGATATTTTCTAGGCGAAGTCTGTCGACCTCCAACTCGACCTCGCCGCGAACCGGCCGTTCGCCCGGTTTATCCACCAGGCGAATGTTGGCTTTCACCACGCCTCCTGCTGCGCCGATCAGAACGGGTTTCACCAGAAGGCGGCCATCTTTCAACGAAAAGTTCAGCGTCATGTACTCCAGCGGCAAGGTGTCGGAGTCGATGCGGTCGGCATCGTAGCGAACGTCCGCATTGAATCTGGAGAGCACGTCAAACTCGAAATCTTCGTCCGGCAGCACGGTATTGCTGTTTGCCAGTGCCGCCGATTTCTCCTTCTGTGCGGGAGACGCGACTTCGCCTGGCTCCGTGCCGGGAATGCCGCCGATGATCCCGGCAAGGTCATCGAAATCGAGCATGTTCGAATGGAGATCGGCATTGACATACGGCTTGCCTTTCTGGTTATCGACGATGATTTTTCCGGATAGGTCGGAGTCGCCGACCGTTCCCTTGATATCAGTAAACCGCCAGATGTCTTTCTGCCGGAACAAGTCTCCCTTGAGGCGGTAGGGCGGCAGTTCAGGCAGGCGGAAGCCGACCACGGGTTCGGCCCGTCTCGGATTCGGCCCTGAGATTTCCAGCGAGGACTTCAGGCCGTCGAACGCCAGCGGCTCGCGCAGTGAGCCGGCCATTTGGCCGCTCGTCTCGAGCATCTTGAAATAGATATCGAACGGATAGCGATGGTCGCTGACGAGGCGCGACAGGGGGCCTGCCGTGCCGCTGAGCCGGAACGGCTCGCTCAGGAACGTGCCATCGCCTTTGAGGACGGTTGCGGATGGCGTCTGCGAGAGCGCGAACTCCAGGTTGGTCCCCTGCCTGTCGTCGTACCGAACCGTGCTCTTTCCCGTGCGCTTTCGCGCTTCGGGGCCGAGCGCGATATCGATGTCGGCATTCAGCCATCCCGGCACGTTGTCTCCCAGGCCCAGAGGCTTCAATGCTTCCGCCAGATGCACGTTATCGACATCGGCCTTGACTGTTCCGCGCAGGCTTTTCTTCTTGTCCGTTCCCTTTATTTGATCCACTCTCACTGCGGCGTTCGCGGCCACCTTGCCGCCTGCGACCTGGAAGCGCATCAGTGTCAACTTGAACAGGCCATCCTTCAGGACACCATCAAGACGGATATTGCGAAACACCACCTGTTTGGGCGCGATCGCACGCTTGACTGCGACCTCGACGTTGGCGTTGAGCTTGTCGAATTGCTCCAGCCAATCGGTCGACTTGCCGCCCTTGCCGAAAAGCTGATCGAAATCGGAGTGGGCAAGCGTTTCCGAAGCCAGATCAAGTCCGATGAACGGTTTGCCGTCGCCCAGCATATTGCGCACGATTGCCGAGCCGGCGAGGTCGCTTGTGCCAAGGCGCGCGCGCAGGGCCTCCACCTTGACGGTGTCATGATCCCTCACGATATGGCCCGATGCCTTGTAGCCCGGAAGGTCGGGCAGATCGATTGCGGTGATCCGGGACAATCTGTCTGTTCCCGGGCCGGCCATCGACGCATTCACGTTGATCAGGTTTCCAAGCTCGGCGACGGTGCCTTTGATGGCTGCGCGGGTGTCGGCAAGAGTCAGGTTGAGATCGACAGGCACGGCGGCGTTCGGATCGTCCAGAAGATGAAAGGGCTGGCCGGTGAAACTGCCCTGCGCAGGTGCGCCACGGAACGTGCCGTCGACACTGACCTGCAGCAGCCACTCCTGCTCATTGCGTACGCGGTCGAGTTTGAATGTCAGATCGGTGCCTTTCTTCGGTGCAATGTAATGCAAGCGGCCATCTGCCGTGCCAATGCTGTCCGATGAAAAACCCACAGTGAACTGGCCATCGACTATTCCACCGATGTCGACAGTCTGGACAAAGGGATCGAGCAGCGGGGAGACAGGAACGTCATCAAACCGCATCGCAATCTTTCCGGTTGGCTCGGGTACCGATGCATCCAGCCTGATCTCCGCGACAAGCTTGCCACCAGCAACGCCCAGCTTGAAGGGATTGATGACCAGCACGCCGTCCTCGAGAGCAAGATCGAGCGCGAAATCATCAAGCGGAAGGTCGGTTCCCGTTATCTCGCTGCTTTCAAGATGCACGAGTGCGTTCACGGTCTTCAGCATGTCCAGCCCGGGAAATTGCTGTGGCGTCGCATCCGGTTTGTCCGGCTTGCCGCTTGTGAGGCTTTTCAGAAAGCCGACATCGAGCTTGCGGGACTTGATGTCGGCCTGGATGAACGGCGTTTTCCTGCTCATGTCCAGCAGGGCGTCACCCCGCAGGCTGCTCTCGCCAAGGTCTCCTTCAATACTGGAAAGCTTCCATACATCGCCATTGCTCACTAGCCGGCTTTCGAGGCTGAATGGCTGATGCAAAGCAGGAACATCTGCTCCCGGAATCAGAGGCGCAAGCGCTTTTCCTTCCAGCCGCATTTTGACGTCCACACCATCCAGTTTCATCGGCGCAGCAATCGTTCCTTCGGCGTGCGCCTGTATTGCCTCCATATTGACGTCAGCTTGACCGGATAGGGCGTGGCATCGTCCTGCAATCGCTGAAGCGGGCCGGCACTTGCTTCAAGCCGGTATGGTTCTCCTTCGAACTGGCCGTTTGCGCTGACCTGGACCGGCTTCTGCTGCGGCAACTGCCCAACGAGTGCATCGACGGTTGTCACGAGTTCCGTGTTTTCTGCATGATCGATGTAGACAAGCTTGCCGTTCCTGACGTCCAGATCATTGATGACAGGAATGCTCTGTTTCTGCTGGCCGGCGCTGACCTGCTGGCTGGCAGCGCTCTCGTTGCTTTATGCGCTGCCAGAGAAATTCCAGTTGACGGCACCGTTTGCGGATTTTTCCAGATATAGCAGTGGTTCCGACACACTGATTGCAGGCAGCACGATCCTGCCGTCGAACAACGCGCGCAAATCGATTGATGCCGTGAGGGCGCCGGCCTCCAGCATGTTGGGTCGCTTGCTCCAGTCAACATTATCGATGCGTACCCCTGTGGCATGAATCGTTGGCAACATCGAGTAATCGATATCGACGCTTTCGGTGATTTCCACATTCCGCCCGAGCGCACGGCTCGCGCCAAATTCGATGAGGCGTTCGGTAAAGAACGTGACGGCAATCGCGATCACCAAAATAATGGCAAGAAGGATGATTCCTGCCCATCGTAGACTTTTCAGCATGGTTCTAGTCAATCAGCGCATCGGCTCGATCTCGATGGCTGCCGCCTGGCGGTAGCCGGTCACCAGCTGGTCGTCGAGCTTGATCTGCTGGAGTGCCTGCTCGGGCACCTTGACCTCCACCGGGACACCGTCGGTACCCCGCAAGGTCAGGATGCTGTGCTCGCGGTCGATCTGGAAGACGTTGGCCACCGTGGTGACACTCTCCACCGCCGCAAGACCCGGCTTGCCGCCCGGCAGCGCCTGGCGCGCCGCGTCGGCTTGAATCTTGGTGCGGATCTCACCCAGCTTGTAGTCGTTGCCCGTGCCGTCCTTGGCGATGGCGATCGCGACCGCTTGGCTGTAGCGCACCGCCGCCTTGTCGCCGACCTTGAGGTTGTCGAAGTTGTTCACGTTGGGCCCGACGGCGATCGTCGCCGTGCGGCCCTTGTCACCCTCCACCCGGATCACCCGCTTGGCGGGATCGATGGCCGTGATCTTGCCGGCAATTCGGGTCACGTCGGCCGTGACGACCGGGCCGATGACCTTCGGGTTGACCGTCGCCGAATTCGTGGTGCCTGGTTCGACCATGGTCTGGCCCGGCGCGGTCTGCGCAAGCACGGCCACTGGGGCGCCGAGGCCCAAGGCGCAGGCCGCGATGGCGAGTCTCGAAGATGATCGTTTCATGCTGCTCTCCTTTGCCTACCAGGCGATGGAAGTGAAACGGGCAATGAGCCCGAGACCCATGCCCTGCAAGGGGCGTTCCCACGCCGTGCCATCAATTCCGGTGGCGCCGCGCACGGCACGCTGACGAGGAATCATTGACGTGAAGACGTTGCGGAGTCTCGGCGGTCTGACGTGGCGCGAGTTGGCCGAAAACGCTGCGCCGCGCGGTCCAGGATGCGGTGTTCCCAAAGTTCACCCCAGACGTGCGCCGCGCATCGCGCGCCGGGTGGGGCAAGCTGCTCGCTGTCGGCGCCGAGATTCACGAATACCAGCCGACCATGTTCCATTCCAGGTGATGGTGGTGGATCGGCTGTGGGTCTCGGTCGGCTCGACCAATTTCGACAACCGCTCGTTCAGCATCAATGACGAGGCCAATCTGAACGTCTACGACGCGGCCTTCGCGCGGCGCCAGCGCCGGCCCGTCGATATGTTCGAGGAGGAGCGCGCCCACCTCAAGCGGCTCAACCCCGTCGGGTTCGACCTCGCACGCGTGCGCACGGTCAGCGTCAACAAGCAATTCCGCGTCGCGCTGGACTCCAACACCTACTCCGTGCCCTCGCGCCACGTCGGCCAGCGCCTAACCATGAAGGCCTGGGCCGACCGCGTGTGCATCTATGCCCAGGGCGAACTCGTCGCGCGCCACCCGCGCAGCATGCAGCGGCACAAGGACATCGAGCTGCCCGAGCACGCGCAGCAGCTCGTCGTGCAGGCGCTACGCTGCTGCGCGCGGCGGACAGACGCGCCACGTGTTGCGGGTCGATGTCGAGCAGGAGCCGGTCGACCGGGCTTTCGATCGCGCCCACGACCTGGCCCCGCAGCGAGCCGACAGGCACCGCGAGCTGCCGGCCGCCGCCCGGCAGCAGGCCTTCGCCGACTGTCAGCACGGCATGGCGGACCTCCCCACTGCAGGTGTCGATGACCAAGTCTTCGACGGAGCCGATCGCGTCGCCCCGGCGGTTGTGGACGGTGGCACCGAACAGGTGGGTAGCGCGGTAGCCGCGGTGGCTGGCGATGGCCGGGCCGGACAGTGCGGCTGCGGCCTGTTCGACGCGCACGGCGCGTTCCGGATCGCCCGGCTGCTGCGCATGCGCCGACGCCACGAGGACGGCCACGACGCCAGCCCCGGCCAGTAGCACGCGGGCGCGCAACAAGTCGCCTCTCGTCATGAGTCACGCTCCGTTATGCAAGGGTGCGGCAAGGGTACGGCTCGGCTCACAAGACGTGCAGCGCCGAGGGCGAGCTGCCGATGATCGCCTGCCCTCGCACCCCCTTGGCGCCTATGTACTCAGCGGCTCGGCGACGCGGCAGCCGGATCGCCCTGACCGGCCATTGCGCCGCCCTCGTCAATCGACACGGCCGCCGCCTGGCGATAACCGACCACCACCTGGTCATTGAGCTGGATCTGATCGAGCGCTTGCTTGTCGGGAACCTTGATCTCGACCGGTACACCGTCGGTGCCTCGCAACGTAAGCACGCCGCGCTGGCGGTCGATTTGGAACACGTTGGCCACCAGCGTGGTCCTCTCCATCGCCGCCATGCCAGGCATGCCGTCCTGCGCCTTTCGGGCGGCGTCGGCTTCGATCTTGGTGCGAATCTCGCCGAGCTTCACATCATCCGTGCCGATGCCGCCCTTGGCGATGGCCAGCGAAACCGCTTCGGTGTAGTGCATCGTCACGCGGTCGCCGAGGTCGATGGTGTCGAAGTTGGGCACGTTCGGCCCGACCACCAGCGTGGCCATGCGGCCGTCATCGCTGCGCACGGCCACCGTCCGCTTGGTGCGGTCGATGTGGCTGACCTTGCCGGTGATGGCCACCGTATTCACTGCGACGGCGGGGCCCTTGACGGCGGTTGCGCCCGGGATCGACGGCGCAGCAGGCCGGTGCTCTGCGCGAGCGCGGCGCCCGAAATGCCGATGCCGATCGCCAGCGTGGCAATCGTGAGAGAGAGAGAGGGAATCGATGTTGCATGGCTGTTCCTTGAATAGAGCAGGCTTGGCGCCTTCGCGCCGGGCCTATTTCTATGAAGCTGGCCGGCGCGGGCGACGATCAACGCGCAGGTACGGCGGTGTAGTTGTCCGTGAACTCTTCACGGCTGATGCGGCCGTCGTTGAGCACCTTGTCGTGCTTGATGTGGGTGAGCAGCTCGGCAACTTCGAACTCGCGCCCGAGGGCCGGGCCGTCGCCGTTGGTCGGGCCCTCGAAACGGCTGCGGTCCTGCGCGTCGCGACCGTCGCCGATGAGCAGTCCGATCGGCATGTCGGCGGCGATCACCTTCCAGGCAGCGCGCGAGCGCGACAGCTCGCGCTCGAGCCAGTTCAGCTGCTCGCGGCCGAAGAGGGCCGTCTCAGGGCCGGGCGCCGTCTGGCGGTTGAAGCTGTTCGGGCCCCGGTAGCTGCGCATGTCGACGACGAACACGTCGAGCAGCGGCCCGTGGCTGAACTTGCGGTAGATGCGCTCGGACTCCACCGCCCCGAAGGGCCGCATCGGCGCGTACTCTAGGAAGGCGCGGCCACCCCGCGCGGTGAGCAGCGGAACGTTCTTTTCGGTATAGCGGCTGTCGCCGGAGAGGTCCTTGGCGTCGGACCAGTTGTTCGTCACCTCGTGGTCGTCCCACTGCCAGATCTGCGGCACCTCGGCATTGAAGCGGCGGACGTTCTCGTCCAGCAGGTTGTAGCGGTAGCGCCCGCGGAACTCGTCGAGGGTCTCGGCGACCTTGGACACTTCCGGCGTGACGATGTTGTTCCATGTGCGGCCGTTCTCGGCAACGAGCGAGGACGTGATCGGGCCATCGACATAGATGGTGTCGCCGCTGTGGATGAAGAAGTGCGGCCGGCGCTGGCGCATCGCTTCGTAGATGCGCATGCCGCCGAAGGCCGGGTTGATGCCCCAGCCCTGACCGGCGGTGTCACCGCCCCAGACGAACCGGATGTCGCGAGCGCTGAGCGAAGGGGTGCGCAAGCGGCCGAGCACCGGCTCGCTCAACGCACGGCTGTTGTCCAGGCCCTGGAAGCTGGCACGCACGAACACGTCGCGCCCCGGCGGCAGACCGACCAGTTCCTGGCGGACCGTGTAGTCGGTCGATTTCAGTGCGTGAGGGCCGATGACCTTCCTGGCATCTGCGAACTGCTCGTCGAGCGCGTACTCCACGATCAAGCGCGCCGGGCGGTCGCTTCGGCTCCACACGATGGCGGATCCTGCGCGGGAATCGCCGAACTGCAGGCCCTGGGCCGCGACGGGGCGTGCGCTCGGGTCGGTGATGACGGCCGGTGCTGATTGCGCCTGTGCCCAGCGCGGTAATGTGGCAACGCCAAAAGCAGCCGCGGTGGTTTTGAGGAACCGACGGCGATGATTCTCGATGCGATCGTTCATGAAGGACTCCAGTGTTTCGGTCGGGACGATGGAGGACGCCAGAAAAGCGACACGAGTCAGGCGGCTCTGACCGCACCCACTCGCGGTGAACTCAGTCGCAGGCTCGCCGCACCGAGCGGGTCAGGCATTCGGCGTACTCGGGGTCGACCTGCAACCGGTGCAGGGCGCGCGCAGCGACCGCGGTGTCGAAGAAATCCGAGAACATCCCGTCAACGCCGAGTGCGTAGAACTGCAGGTACTCGTTGAGCGGATTCCCCGCGTAGTCGCCGGCGAGGCGAGGCTGCTCGCTGCGAAAGGTGTAGGGATGCACCAGCAAGCCGGCCTGGTGGGCGCGTGCGACCAGATCGCTCGGCGGTGCCAGCTTCAGGCTCGCCTCGCCCGGGCCGCTGCCGGCCGGATCGGCGACGGTCGAGACGATGTAGCGCTTCCAGGGCCCGATACCGTCGGCGTAGGACGCAACCTCCTGCAGGCCCGCGTCGGTCGCGAAGTAGCCGAAGGTGCGCGCCAGCAGCTGGGGGTCTCGAGAGGCCGTCCAGTCGTAGGGACGGTCGAACGGAGCGCTGTAATCGAGCGTGCCGTCGGGCTTGACGTTGTTGGCATCGATCAGCTGTATGAGCCGCACGCGCGTCATGCGGTTCAGGGCCTTGAGGTTGGACTGTTCGACCGACTGGATGAATACGGGCGCCTCGCGGTAGTTCCAGCCGTGGCGCGGCAGCACGGCCAGCAGGCGCTCCTCGAGCGGCAGGCCGAGCTGAGCGTGGTAGGTGGGGTGCTTGGTTTCGGGGTACACACCGACGCGGCGGCCGACCTCCTTGGACTTGCGCTTGGCCAGTCGATCACTTCGTCGAAGGTCGGGATACCGAATCGGCCGTTGAACTGCTGCGGCCGCTCGGCAAAGGCTTGCTTGGCACGCAGGCTGCGGATCTCGGCGAGGGTGAAGTCCGAAGCGAAGAAGCCTTCCTCGGCGAAACCGTCGACCACCGCCGTGCGTCGGCGCGAAGCGAACTCGGGCCGGCTCGCGACGTCGGTCGTGTTGAGGATGTTGAGCTCATGCCGCACGATCAGGTGACCGTCCTGGGTCGCCACCAAGTCCGGCTCGATAAAGTCGGCGCCGAGCTCGATGGCCAGCGCGTAGCCTTCGAGCGTGTGCTCGGGCAGATAGCCGCTCGCACCGCGGTGGCCGATCTCCAGCGGCGCCTCCGCCGGCGCTCGCCGATGCCCGTGCTTCCATCGCTCGGACGCGGCAGCCGATGCCGCGAAGCCAGCCAGGCCGGCGATCAGGGTCAGCGTCGCGACGCCGGCAGTCAGAAGCTTGATCATGGAGTGCTCTGCGAGTGAGGGGCCAGCCACACGATAGGCAGGGCGCGTGACGCCGGGGTGACTTGCCAACCGGGAAGGCCAGTGACCGCCGGTTTTGCGGCGCCCCTTCGCAGCATCTCTCGATGCAAGACGGCTGGCGCATCGACAGCATCGTCGCTCGGCGGCACCAGGACGGCTCTCAGGCCTGCCTCACCACGCCTATGCCTGCGAAGACAGCTCCGTCAGCGTCGAAGGAGATCTTGAATGGCTCATGCCCCGGTTCAGTTCATACCCAGCGAATAGACGCATAGCCGTCGGCGGCCAGCACGGTTGCGAGCAGGACGGCGGCGAGCACGCGCCGCGAAGTCGGGTGGATCGTCATGGTGCAGGTCCACGTGCTCGGGCGGGCGGCGAAGGCCGTCCCGTCATCGGCGCCGTCCGGCTGAATCGGGAACGCGAGCTGAGCCCGCAGCCGCGCGATGTCGGTCTCGATGTCCAGGCGCGGTCCCCATGTGCAACTCGATCGCATCGCGGCATGCTTCCAACACGGCTGGCAAGGCGCAGGCCGGCGCAAAGGGCTCGGGTCCGCGCCTGGCCTATGTCCCGGCCGCAGCGGCGGCGTGCGGCTTGCGCGCGATCACGGTGGCGAAGGACTTGATCCGCCCGCCGGGCGCCTCGAAGTCGCTGAACTCCGAGCGCAACAACTCCCACTGGGCAAAGTGGTCTGCCAGCGCGGCACGCTCGAACAGGCAGTGGCGATCGGCATCGAACATGTCGAGGTAGGTCGTGCCTTCGATCAGCACGTTGACGATCGCCGTGCCGCCTTCGCGGACGTGCGCCTGGATGTCGCCAAGAGACCACCGGGCGCTCGGACAATCGAAGAACATCAGCAAGCCGATCGACACGGTCGTGTCGAACGTTTCGCCGATCTCGTAGTGACTCAGGTCGACTTGAGGTGCCTCCACGTCGAGGCGCTCGGCGGCCGCGACGCTACGCAAATGCTCGATGGCCGTCGCACTGCCATCGAGCGCGAGCACCGAACAGCCACGCCGCGCAGCCGCCACCGCGAGGTTGCCCATGCCGCACCCCAGATCCAGTACGCGTCCGTTCAGATGCGGCAGCGCCGCCAGCTCGAAGGGATTGAGCGCGAGGTCGTGCTCGCGAACCTGCCGCTCGAACTGCTTGTCGAAGAACTCGACACTGGGATTCCCACTCATGTTCCAGCCTTGCCGGTGCACACACGGCTGAAGGATAGCGCCGCGCTCGCGTTGCTGCGGGCCAATCAAGATCGGGCGCCGGTCAATGCGAATGCCAGTGGTGCTCGTCCGGAAAGTGCTCGTGCAACTGCGTCAGCGGCTCCTTGCGATGGCGGTGCGCATGTTGCATGCCTGGGTCGGCCGCCGGATGGTGGTGCCCCTGGTGTCGAAGAACGAATAATCTGGCAATTTGAACGAATGATCTGACAACGGTCATCTCTTGCAAGCGCCAGATCTGGCGCGGCCTGAATGGCACTCTTACCGGCGTTGCCGTCTGTTGCCAGATCGCGACGCTGCGCGCGCTTTGAACGAATTCTCTGGCAATGCGTGGCACGACGAACGCAAAAACTGGCAACGTGTTGCACTGATCCTGCGCCGTTGTAGTGGCCAAGAAGCCTGCCGCGAAGTCCCTGCCAGCCCACAACCGAGCCGCCGGTCGACTCGAACAGATTGCTGACGCAAGATGGACACACGTCGAACGCGTTGTTGAGACGATTCGATCGCTCGGTGATGCACCGCTGGCCCTCGCCACGGCCGAACGCCTGGCCAAGCGCCTCGGGGTGAGCTGGCGGACCGGGTACCGCTACCGCGACCGTCTGCAATCCGTTGACGAAGCCACTGTGCTGGGCCTGAAGCGCGGCTGGAAGCCCCCTGCAACTCGCCTGTCGGCCAAGCAAGAACAAGCCGTCGAAGAAGCCATCAACGCCCTGCGAAAGAAGCCGGGGCCGCTGCGCGTGGTCGACCTGGTCGAGGAAGTCGGCGCGCGGTGCCGGCTGCTGCGCGTCCGCTGCCATTCTCGCCCGGCTATCGACCGACGCCTCAAGCGCGCTAAGGGCGTCAAGATCCTCCGCCGCGGCGTGGCCGCACCGGGCACCGCCGACCCCCGCATCTCGCCCGGCTCGTTCATTGTTTCGCGTCCTCTGGACGTCGTGCAGATCGACCACACGCCGATGGACATCGTGGTGGTGGACGACCTGTACCGGCAACCGCTGGGCAAGCCCTACCTGACGATGGCCACCGACGTGGCCACGCGCTGCGTCGTCGGCTTCGTCATCTCCTTCGTGCCGCCCGGCGCCGGCACCGTGTCGCTGTGCATGACCCTCATCGTTTCGCCCAAGGGCGCCTGGTTAAAGCAACTCGGGCTCACAGGCGAGTGGCCGATGGCGGGCCTGCCCAAGACGCTTCACCTCGATGGCGCAGCCGAGTTCAAGAGCAAGGCGCTGCGCCGCGGCTGCGGCCAATACGGCATCGAGCTCGTCTACCGAGAGCGCCCGCATTACGGCGGCCACATCGAGCGGCTCATCGGCACCAAGATGAGCAAGCTCAAGGCCCTGCCCGGCGCCACCGGCGGCTCGCCCAAGGCACGGCGCTCGTATGACCCCGACAAGCATGCCGCATTGACCCTCGGCGAGCTCGAGGCCTGGTTCGCGCAGCAGATCGTCGGCCGCTACCACCAGGAACCGCACCGTGGTTTGAAGGGCGGCACACCCGCCGGCGCCTGGGCACTGCACCCTGCCCCGGCCCTTGCCCCCGGGCCGCTCAAGCGCTTTCGGATCGCGTTCCTGCCGGCCATTAGCCGCACGCTGCGCCGCGACGGCATCGTCTTCGAGCACCTGCGCTACTGGCACCCGATCTTCGCGCAGTGGCTGGCGCGCCGCGAGCGGCTGGTGTTGCACTTCGACCCGCGCAATCTGTCGAAGCTGTACGTGCCGCACGAGGGCGACTACCTGGAAGTGCCGTTCGCGGACTTGCGCTTGCCGCCGAGCTCGACGACGACCGGCGTCTTGCGCACATGGGCGAGGATCACTGGATCGACTACCCGACGGCGCGCGAAAGTTCCCGCACGCAAACAGGCCGCCTTGAACGATCATTGCTTCGACTGGGACTTGCGCTTGCCGGCATCCGTCGCCCGTCCCTTGGCTTTGGGTGCCTTCGGCAAAGCAGCGGATGCAAGAAGCTTGGCGCCCGACGCCTTCGCTGGCGAACGGCCTGGCTCCGTCAGTTTCTTCTTGGGCGACGGACGCAACGGACCCTTCACGCTTGCCTTGGTTTTCGGCTCGGGCTGCGTGCCCTCCATCTCGAGACCGAAGAGCGCCGAGAGGTCGTCACCGTCGAGAACTTTCGCCGATGTAGGCGTCTTCGTCGAGAGGGTGCGTCCCTTCGCGGCGCTGACGATCAGCTCAGCGTGATCGACGGCGCGCAGCTTGAACGCGAGCTCGGGCTGCTCGTCGAGCCGGGCGCCGATGCCGTAGAGCACGGCCGCCACATGCTTGCACATCGAGGCCCAGTCCGGGCAGCTGCACGACAGCTTGATCTCCGCGGGGGCTGGAAAGAGACCCACCCTCTGCTGGCAAACGCGCTCCATGACCGCCTTGGAGAGGCGCCCCTGCAGGAGTTCGACCAGCGAATCGATCGAGCCCGAACAGTCCTTGCAGATCGCGCTCCAGTGCGCCTTCGGGATCGGGGAGACCCTCGCGGTCACCTTGTACAGCTCAGAGCCCATGACCATGGCCCGGATCTCGCCGCCGTTCACCTGGAGATCGACCACCGAACCGTTGCGAACATAGGTTCGCCCGCGCGGAAGCCGGTTGGCAAAGTCGCTGTACGACTCGAGGTTGTCGCACCAGGCTTTGCCCCAGAACGTCGTCCCGAGCTTGCGCCCTTGAATGGTCACCGGCGAATGCGAGTGCTCCTTCTTGCGCAGCTTGGCCATTTCACGCTCGGCCTTCTTGCGCCGCTCGGCCACGCTGACATACGGTTTCCAGCCGAAGGACATGGTTCAGTTCTCCGCCATCGCAGATTGAATGTCGAGCGCGACCAGCTTGAGCAGTTCGTCGTCTTTCATCTCGGTCAGCATCAACTCCGCGCCCCCTTCGAGCAAATCCGTCGACAGCTGGCGTTTGGCCTCGATGAGCTCGTCGATTTTTTCCTCGACCGTGCCCCGGCAGACGAACTTGTGCACGAGCACGTTGCGTCGCTGCCCGATCCGGAAGGCGCGGTCGGTAGCCTGATTCTCCACCGACGGGTTCCACCAGCGGTCGAAGTGAATGACGTGTGAGGCGGCGGTGAGGTTGAGCCCGGCGCCGCCGGCTTTGAGCGAGAGCACGAAGAAGGGCAGCGCCTCGTCGCCCTGGAAACGCCGAACCAGCTCCTGCCTTTTCTTCACGTCAGTCTCACCGTGCAGAACCAGGCCCGGGCGTCCGAACACCGAGCCGAGAAAGGCCGCAAGCGGCGCCGTCATCTCCCGAAACTGCGTGAACACCAGCACCTTCTCCTGCTTGGCCGCAATGACCTCGGCGAGCTCGCGCAGGCGGCCCCACTTGCCGCTGTCGTTTTCACCCCAAGCGTTGTCCCCCAGCCATTGGGACGGGTGGTTGCAGATCTGCTTGAAGCGCATCAGGAACGCGAGCACGATGCCGCGGCGTTGAATGCCGTCGGCCTGGTCGAGGTGGGCCGCGAGCTCAACGACTGCCGCCTGGTAGAGCGCGGCCTGCTTGCGACTGAGCGGGCAGTACGCCCTGACCTCGGTCTTGTCGGGCAGGTCGGCAATTACCGATTTATCGGTCTTCATGCGCCGCAGGATATAGGGGCGCACCAGCTCGCGCAGCGGACCGTAGGGGTTGGGTCGCTCGGCCAGGCGCTTGACCAGCGTGGCGAATTGCTTGGAAGAGCCCAGCAGCCCGGGGTTGATGAAATCAAAAATCGACCACAGGTCACCGAGCCGGTTCTCGATCGGCGTGCCGGTCAGGGCAATCCGGGCCTCGGCGCCGAGCTGCTTGGTGGCGCGGGTCTGCTTGGCATTCGGATTCTTGATCGCCTGCGCCTCGTCAATGACGACGAGACGCCATGGCGTCTCCTTCAGCCACGGCAGGCGCAACAGCGTGCCGTAGCTGGTGATGACGAGGTCGAGCTTGGCCAGTCGGTCTGCGTCGATCGCTGCCAGTTCGTTGGCGGGCAACGCAGAGGGATGCGCCACGAGCACATCGAGGCTCGGCGCGAAGCGCGCGATCTCGCTCGCCCAGTTGCCGAGCAGCGACGCCGGGGCGACCAGCAGGCTTGGCTTCGCCGACGTTCGGGCGTCGGTGCGCTTCAGGTCCACCCGCTTCAAAATCAGCAGCAACGACAGCACCTGGATGGTCTTGCCCAGCCCCATGTCGTCGGCCAGGCACGCACCCAGGCCGAGCTGGGCCAGCAGATGCAGCCAGCGCACGCCGACCTGCTGATAGGGCCGCAGCGTCGCCTGCAACGCCGGCCCCGGGTCCAGCGCGTCGAGTGCCTGCGGGCTGCGCAGACCGTGCAGTGTGTCGGCAAGCCAGGGACCAGCCACCACCTGCGACCAATCCGCGCCGGCTTCGGAGGCGGCCCCTGTATCTGCTTGATCGGCGCGCGCGAGCATCCTCATGGCATCGCCGAAACTCAAGCCTCCCGACGAAGCGGCCTCCTGCGCGTGCTGATAACGCTCGAGCACCGCGGTGAGCTTGTCGTGGTCGATCTCGACCCAGTGGCCGCGAATGAGCGCAAGCCCGTTGGACTGGGCGAGCAAGGCCTCGATCTCGCCGGCGTTGAGCGGTTCGCCTTCGAGCGTGACGTCCATCTGAAAGTCCAGCAGGGCGTCGCGTCCCAGCGTCGAGGGGGTCGCCGCACCGAGGGTGGCCGTCACTTGGGCGCGGGCTGGCCGCCCTGCGCGCCAGCGGGCGGGCATGCGCAGGACGATCCCCGCCGTCTCCAGTGTCGCGGCGTCGCGCAGCAGCGCGAAGGCGTCTTCCGGTGTCCAGCGCAAGGGATGGAAGATCTCGCCGCTGTCGACCATCGCCTTGAGCCAGGCGCACTGCTGCGCCGCTCGCTGGACTGGCAGCAGCAGTGACAGCAGTTCCTGGTTCGACGCGTCGGCGTACTCTCGCAGCGCCCGCCCCAGGGGAAGGTGCTGGGCTTTGGACTGCCTGGACAGCCGGGTCGTGTAGGTGGCGACGAATGCGAACGGCGCCTCGTCGTCCTTGCGGTTCTCGGCCAGATTGAAGTGCACGCGACCGACGAGGTTCCAGGCCGGGTCGTGGCGTCGGAGGAAGTCCTGAACGGTGCCGCCCGCCTCGATCAGCTCGGCGGCAAACGCCGCGTCGAGGTCTCGCCAGAGTGCGGCAAGGGCGGTCCCCGTCAGGTACTCGGCGCCCTCCATGGGAGGCGCGGCATCGGCCAGCGACGCCAACACCTCGTCGGCGGGTGGAGCGACATGAACCGGGGCGCCGCGCTCTTCGGCGTCCGGCAGTGTGCACAACGCGGTGACGTAGCGCGCCGCGAAATCACGCCAATAAGACAGGACTGCAGGCAGCGCGCTCGCCACCTCGCCCGCGCCGAGCTGCAGCAGGCCATGGCCCGAGCCGCGCGTGAACGCCTGCAGAAGGCGGCCCGCGGTGGCGGCTTCAAGCAAGGGCGCCTCGACCGCAGGACTCAAGGTGAGACGGCCGTGCGGCGTGAACACCGGCGCCAGCGACACCGAGCCCGCGGCGTGAAGCGTGCTGTCCGCGTTGTCCGACGGCAAGGGGCTCATCGGGGCGCCCGCCGAGCCTCCCACGGTTTTGTTCAATCTGCGCTCTTCTCCACTGCGCGGCCGGTTCCCCAAAACGTCTCCACGGCTCTCATCCGCCGGCGCTTCTCGGTCGTGACGTAGACGGTCGTGGTGGCCAGCGACGCATGCCCCAGGTTCTGCTGCGCGATCTCGATTGGCATCCCGCCGGCGATTGCGTGGCTCGCGTGCGAGTGGCGCATCCAATGCGTGCTGGCCCGCGCAAAGCGCTCTGCTCCCTTTGCATCGCCCTGCCCTCGCAGCACGCTGGCACAGTCCGCAAAAAACGCCTTGATCTGGTCATAGAACGTCGTCGCTGCGATCCCCTGCCGAGGGTCGATCGCTTGCCCGGTGCTGAGCCCGGGCGCGCGTTCCGCAGCGTCGCTGGCCTTGCCGAGCAGGAACGCCCCTTGATTGCCGATGTCCTCCGGGTCCGCATCGAGTCCCCGCGAAACCAAGTACCTCGCCAGTTCGCCCACCACGTCGGCCGGCAGCGGCACCTCGCGTTCCTTTTGGCCCTTGCCGACGACGCGCAGCAGCCAGCCCTGCATCGGTTCGTCGTCGTGCGCATCGGCCGGGTACTCGACCCACTGCATGTCGTCGACCGTGGCAGCCACCACTTCCGACAGCCGAAGCCCAGTCGCGTAGAGCAGGTGCAGCCCGAAGACCAGCCGCTCGTTCGCCGAGGTCGCCGGCAGCATCTTCAACTGCCCTTCGATGAAGTCCCACTGCGCCAGGCTGAAACTCCGCCCGGCGTTTACCTTGGGCCCCGCGGTGCGTGGCACGCCGACCGCCGACCAGGGGTTCCCCATCAGGTAGTTCTGGTCTACCAGGAACCCATAGAGGTTCTTCAAGATCGTGACCGCATGTCGTTGCGCCGACGCCGACAACGGCCCTTCAAACGGCCGCCACAGCGGCGACCAGCGCTCGCGTCCACGATCGCCACACCAGCGGCTGCGCGGCTGCGGGTCGGCCAGGAAGTCCCGGTACTCGATGCAGTCCTCGTTGCTCATCGAGGACAAGGCCTTGCCCTTGTGCGTGATGGCCCAGAGCAAGAAGCGCTCGGCTTCTTTCCGATACGCGCGCTGCGTGTTCGACAGCGCCTGCAGCCAGTCCATGCTTTGCTCGACGCCGTGGTTGCCTATGACATCGCGCTGCCGGCGACGGGCCTTGAGGTGGGCCTTCTGATCTGGTGTGAGGCCGTGTTTGGAACGCAGCCAGGCGAGGATGGCCTGGTAGTCGTTGGTCGCCTTCAGCAGGCACTGGGCCTGCGGGCGCCGGTACAGCCCTCGCGTGCCGTCGAGCTCGGCCGGCACGATGAACTTTTCCAACGGGCGGATGGCCGTGGCCGGCGCGACGACGGCGTTGAGTTCGTGTGCGTAGAGCTTGCTGCGCGCCATCGCCACATGGCGGCCAAGCTGCAGCTCGATGCTGTCCGGGTGCCCGCGCAACCACTCGACGATGCGCAGGGCCTTGCTCTCCCCCATCGCCCTGATACCGGCGTGCCACCGCCGGCCGACGCCGTTGATGCGCTCGACCAGCTGGGCCAGCGTGAAGATGTCGGCCGCCTCCAAGTGGCTGGCCAGTGTCGGGTTCAGCCAGGCGGCAACCGAATCGCCGGCCTTCGGGGACTGGGCGACGAGGCCTTCGAGCCAGCGCAGCGCTTCGAGCTGGCGGGCGATCAAGCGGGCGCGCCGACGCAGTCGCTGCGTCGCGCGGCCGTACTCGGCTTCGTAGGCGGCCATCTGCTCGGCCTGGCGCTCGTCTTCCAGGCCATGCCCTTCGGCGAAAGCTTCGAGGCTCGGGAGTTCAAGCGACGGGTCGGCGATGCGGGTGGCGTCGATGCGCACCAGGCGCGCCGTGCCGAACCGATCCTGGCGCTTTGCAGCGGCAGCGAACTCGTCGCGAATCCAGGCGATCGTGGCGCGCACGGTGCGCTGGTCGGTGGCCTCGCCTTCGACACGGAAGTAGCGCTCCCAACTCTCGCGGGGATCGAGCCCCTGGACCACCGAGCGCATGAAGGCGAAGTGGCCGACGTGGAGCTTTCGCTGCCGTGCGGCGCTGACCGAGGCGAGGCTGCGCGACAGGGTGCGGGTGGACGTACCGAACAGCGGCGCCAGAGCGCCCTGCCCTGCACGCTCGCCCTTCATGCCAGCTCCGGCCAGTGCTTTGGTGTCGCGGGCATTCATTGCGCGAGCCGCGACAACGCGGCGACCAGGTTGATGCGGGCCTGGCTGTCGAGCAGGGCCACCGCCCCCTCACCGTGGTACAGCCGCGGCCGGTCGAGGAAGCTTTGCAGCACCTGCGCCCTCGCCTCCTGGTACCTGAACCCCGGCACCCAGGCGTACTCCTTGCGCACGTCCTGGTCGTAGCGCTCGAAGCGCTCGGCGGGACTGCCCAGGATGGACAGGTCGATGTCTACGAGCAGCCGTGCGTCGAGACTCGACGCCAGCGTGGCCGGCGTGGCCCCATGCTGCGTTGCCATCACCAGATCGTGAACGCGCTGCGCCGTGTCGCTGTCGGCGCCGGCGCGGGTCAGTGAGCGCGCTACCCACGCGGCGCTGTTCAGCTCGTTGCTTCCGTCTCGGGGGGCGTAGATGGCGTCGTGGAACCAGAGCGCGATGGCGACCTCGCCGGGTCGTTCGCAATGGCGTTGCCAGCGCGTCCACAGCGCCAGGCATTCACGCAGGTGCCGCTGGTCGTGATGGTGCCGGTGGGGCTCGGACCATGCGGCCATCAGTTCAGACAGCAAGCCCGCAGGCGCCGGCCGGCCGAGCGACCACCAGGCCGCGTCCCAGGTCGCGCCGAGCGCGGCGTCGTCGAGCGGGGCCGGGTAGGTGTCAGACACCGGCACGGCCAACCGTCACAGCGACTCGGACCACTTCAGACCCCACTTCTCGATTGCCGCTTGCACCCGCCGGTCGCCGTTGGGCACCAGGCGGTACAGGTCGGACTGGCCCCAGCGCAAGGCGTCGATGCACAGCAGCATGTCGTCGCTGATCGCTTCGTCGACCGCGCGCAGCTCGAACAGGTCGAAGGGGAAGGCCTCGCCGTTGTAGGTCGCGGCGATGAACAAGGCGATTCGGTGGATCTGGCCGGAGTCGTGGGTTTCCGCGAGCTGCAGCAGCCGCTGGTAGGCTTGACCGCCCTTCTCGGTGGCTTCGGCCTTGCGCAGCACCATGCGCTGCATGTCATCGTCAGGGTCCAGCGGGTTGGCCATGCGGGCTGCCTCGGGTCGTTTGCGATTCAGTTGCGGATGTCTGACGCAGCACTCAGCACCGGGTGGCCGAGGGCCGCGGCGGCGGCGATCAGGCGGGCGTCGAGGCTGACCAGAACCAGGGACCGGCGCAGGGCGAGCTCGAGGTAGGCCGCGTCGTAGGCGCTCAGGCCGTGTGCTGCCGCCAGCCGGTCCAGACTGACGAAGTCGGGGATCTCCGGGTCGAGGTGCACCGGCAAGGCGCTCAATTCGGACGCGATTTCCGCCCGGCGGTGGGCGTCGATGCGACGCCGTCGCTGCGCACTTTGCAGGACGTTGGTGCACTCGAGCACCCAGAGCGCCGGCGCCCACAGCACTTGGGCGCCCAGCGCATCGAGCAGCCCCTCGGTGAACGGCGTGGCCTCGTCCGCGAAGAACCACGGCATCGTGACCGACGCGTCGATCACCCATCCCGCCGTAGCCGGGCCGGACGACGGCTCCGGGGCCATCAGCGCCGGCCCTCTTCGATCATGTCCCGGATCGAGCCCCCGTCGCCCGGCGCCTGGCCTGCGCGGCTGCGGCGGATCCTTGTCGCTAGGGCGTGCGCCTGGCCGATCGTGTCCGGGGCCCGGGGCGGCATCAAGCGGGCGACCTGCTGGCCGCGTCGGGTGATGACGATCTCCTCCCCGCGCGCGGCGCGCTCCACGAGTTCGGACAGGCGGTTCTTGGCTTCGAAGATGCCGAAGGACGTCATGGTGAAGACTCCAGGGCCATGGTCACCGTGTCGGTGACAGCTAGCTGTCTAGATTGTAAACACATGGTCCCAGAGGCTGCCGAGAGGTTCTACGGGCACCTCCGGTCTGACTGGTGTACAGACGCAAGCATGAGGATCAAGCACTTATGTGATTGTGTCCTGGAAAAGTCCCGTTTGTCATCACGTTCTGAGCACGATGATAATATGACTTATCATGTATTGCACTGCAGCGCCGTGCCACCGCCCTGCGCGGTCGTATCGGGAAACACTTCATTGATTCCGTCTCGCACCCTCCCCCCTTTGCGATGACGAGACGCTCAGGCGTCGCCATGCTCAGGTGTGAGTTGTGTATTGAGGAATGCGCTCCAGCGAAGCTGTCCGGCGGACAGGCTGGCCTGCGGTATGACCCGGCAAAGGTGGCGGCGGCCGTGGCCTTCGCCCGCCGGGCGCAGGGCGCCGTGGAAGGCAAGCTGGCGGCCATCGGCTTCGAGCAGCGCCAAGAGATCGCGGCTGAAACCTGGACACAGGAGGCCCTCTCGACGGCAGCCATCGAGGGAGAACGGCTGGACCTGGCAGCGGTCCGCCCGTCAATCGCGCGCCGCCTGGGGGTCTTTCAGTCGAAGAGCACAGACACCCCCCGCCACGTCGAGGGATTGCTGGACGTCATGGACGACGCCGTAACCCAGGCCGACAAGCCGGTGACGCATGAGCGCCTACATGCTTGGCAAGCTGCGCTGTTTCCTACGGGGTTTTCGGGCATGAGCCGGATTCGGGTCGGAGGCTACCGGGAACATGCCGAGCCGATGCAAATCGTCACTGGCCGCATTGGGCGCGAGACGGTCCATTACGAGGCGCCGCCCTCGGCCGCCGTCCCCGTGGAAATGGAGAGGTCCCTGGCATGGCTGGACGGTCCAATAGAGCCGAGCGGCCTGGTCAAGGCCGTGCTGGCACACCTCTGGTTTGAGACGATCCACCCCTTCGAGGATGGCAATGGTCGAGTTGGGCGTGCCATCGTCGATCTTGTTCTGGCCCGGGATGCAGGCGAACCGAGCCGAGTGCTACGAATCTCCCAGCAACTGCTAACACGGCGCGGCGACTATTACTAGCAGCTTGAGCGGGCACAGCACGGGGCGCTGGACGTCACTGCCTGGGTCGTGTGGTCGACCTATCGCTGGCCAAGGCGATGTTTTGGAACCAGCACCGCGCCAAGAACCTCAGTCCACGCCAGCGCATGGCCATCAATGCGTTGCTCGACGCTGGTCCAGGGGGCTTGGAGGGCGGCGTGAGCACCCGCAAGTACGAGAGCCTAACCGGTGCCGCGCGAGCAACGGCATCACGCGACCTGATCGAGCTGGCGGCGTTGGGTTTGCTGGTTCAGGTAGGCGCTGGCCGTGAAACGCGTTACGACTTGCAGATAAAAGGTTGGGCGCTGGCCTTTTCGCCCCTCCCCGGCTCGCCCCGAAGCTCACGGCCACCTGGAAAATGAGCGCAGTAGAGCATTCGGCTTCAGCCCTTGAGGAAGTCCTCGATGACCTTCACCAAAGCCTTGCGCTTGGTCTCTGGCAGCGCCCCGGCCTCGAAGCGGACAACCGCCCTCCCCTTAGCATCTGCAGTGAGTCTTGCCGCGACCTTCCCTGCCTTTGAAATCGTCAAAGCCTGAGATGCCGACCGGCCAGGCGCCGGCTCGGGCAGTCCGACCAGCTTCGACAGGACAGTGGTCGCGCCCATATCGCCGCGCTTTTCCGCGATAGCGCGCGCTCGTGAAAGCGTGCCGTCTGGGTCCTTCTGCATCGCCTCCGTCAGCGGCGCAGCCCAACGGAATTGGATGTCGAGAGGGCTTTGAAATGCCGCGACGACAGCTTCAGGCAACCGCGCCAGCGAAACGCTCTTGGACACCAGCGAAACGTCGACACCAAGGCCCTCGGCCAATCGGCGAAGTGAACTATAGAGCCCGTCATCAAGTGCCCTTCGGTACATCGTGCCTTGCTCCCAGGCAGACAGGTTCTTGCGCCCGCGGTTCTCTCGCTCCATCTGTTCGAACAGGCTGACGTCCGACGCCTCTTCGATGGCCGAAAGAACCGGAATGCCCAGCTCCGCGCAGGCGCGATGCCTGCGATGTCCGAAGATCAGCTCGAAGGTCGGTCCACCGGGGGGTGTTGAACCGTTCAACACCGACACAGGGCGAACCTTTATGGGCTGCACGTTGCCTCCCGCCGCCGCAATCTCAGCCTTCAGTTCCTGGAACTCAGGGGTGAGAAACGACGCTTCGTGGCGGTTGGCCCACTTGGACTGTCGGATGAAGGATGGATCGAGCCTTCGAAGTGGCGCTCCTTCTTCCAGCGACCTCACGCGCGCCTTCAGCGCTTCAGCCTCCTGAACCGCGCCCGATTGCGCCGTCAAAAAACCCATCATCGTCCCCGGCGCCGTCTTGGCCTTTGATGACTCTGCCGCGGGGACGCCGTCGCCAGCCGCCTTAGGCCCGGCCTGCAAACCCGGGATCAGGCCTGCCTTCTCGAACATCTTCCTAGCCATCACTCAGCCTCCTTCTCAGCGGGTGTTGAACGGTTCAACACCGTGGCCGAACGACCTGACGTCTCGGTCGCGCCTGCGTTCGATTCAACCTGCCGACGCCACACGGCTTGAACCGAAGTTTCGATGTAGCTCACCATCAAGTCGTAAGCATCCCTGGCGCGCTTGAAGGTTCTTGCATTGCCGTCGTACTTGGTGATGTCAAAGACCGTACCGAACTCAACCGTCGCCGACGCGGTAACTGCCGACTTTGGTATCTCCATTGGTAGCACGGAGACCCGGTTGGCATAGGTGCTCTGAATCCACTGCTTGACGATCGCGCCCGTGGCATCCGAGCTGTCGACTCGACTGAGCAGAATGTTCATGAAATCGAACTGCTTGTCGTGTCCACGGTTGGTGAGCAACTGCGTAGTCAGATCAGAAAACAAGGACCAAAACTGAGCCGCAGAAGCGAAATCCAACGTGCTGGGTGGCAGCGGCATGATGATCCCGTTGCTGGCCAACAGCGCATTGATTGTCGTGTAGGAGAGGGCAGGGGGGGTGTCGATAACGATGACGTCGTAGTCGGCGCGCACGTCGTCGATGCCATAGTTCAGGACGTTCCAGAACTCGAAACCTTCCTCCTTGGTTTGTCGAGCTGGCAGCGCGAACTCTGCTCCAAAAAGCAAAGGCGACGCTGGGACCAGGTCGATGCCGTCCCAATAGGTCGGGCGGATCGCATAGCGAATCGACATCTCTGCGCCCATCACCAGAGGCAGGATGGTGTCCTCCTCCTCCACTTCTGCGTCGGGCAAGATCCCGAACAAGGTTGTCAACGAGCCTTGCGGGTCGGTGTCAATGACGAGCACCCTGTGCCCGAGCAGCGACATCCCCTGAGCCAAAGTGATCGCCGTCGTCGTCTTGCCGACACCGCCCTTAAAATTGGCAATACTGATGGTTACGGCCTCGGCGCCGCTCGGCCGCAAACTCTCTTTGCGGTACTCCCGCACCCAGGCCCTAACCTCGGGCAGAGTGAACTGGCGGCGATTGCCGACATCGTTCAGCGTGCCAGGCGGTAGATCTCCACGCCCCATTCGGTGTGTCAGCGATCCCTTCTCAATGCCAAGAAGCAATGCGAGCTGGCTCAGGTTCCAGATGGGTGCTGCTTTGTGTGTCGTCGGCGACAACATTGCAGATCGGATCTGCGACATCATTTCGACTGAGTGGGCCGCCTGTTCTGCGATGTCCGTAAGGCCAATCGGGGCAGGCGCCTTAATGTTGAGCTTTGACATGTACTCCTCCAAACTGGAGTTTACCGCTCGCTTTACGCTTATCTGGCCCTTCAAGGTAAGAACGTCTACAGGTCAACTGGTCGACTCGTTGAAAGCTGGGCCGACTACCGCGGGTGCTTTTGTACTGGTTTTTGAAACCAAAGTCCCTTGGCGCGGGTTCAATAGGTTGCAAATCTTCAATACCTTCTAAGATCTTTAGACCCGAAAATCATGTTATTAATCAAGCACTTAGCGCAATCTACGCGAGGGGATATAGGAGATGACGTGAGACTGTTTAGGGGGTAAGGTGAGTGGGTATGGGCCGTTGCGTGAGAGTCGCTAGGCTGTCTAGTGAGTGGATATGGGTTTGCTTCGCATGGCGTGTCGCAGAGGGCCGGCCGGCGCAGGAAAGGCCGTAGCCGCCTTCACGTGAGCTGTTTTGGGTGACTCCGCCTGTTCCCGCCGTGTTCTCTGTCGTGAAGTCGGCGATCGCCTTACCAACGAATGAGCCGCGCAAGATCGGACAGGCCGCGGGCGGAGTACTAGCGAGACGTGAGGGCTTCGGGGCGACCGACCGCTTGCGCAACGTGAGGACTTTTGGGTACCAGGTGCGTACCCAGCGATCGGCCGCCACGACAGGGAAAGCTGTGACGTGAGGACATTTAGGGCATCGCAATAGAACGTGAAAGATGCTTTTCACGCTACGATGGCGGAATGGACCTTTTCACATGAGCCGTCAGGGCGCCGCGCACAGGGATCTCATTGAGAACCCGCTCCGCAAGCCGGTCAACACGCTGGCTATCGTGCCCACGAAGTCCAGCAAGATCACCGTTCTGGCGCGCAAGGCGTACAACGTGTTGCTCTACATCGCGCAGGAACAGGGCATTGAACAGGAAGTCTTTCGGGCGCCCCTGCAGAGCATCTTGCGCGGCGTGGACTTCAATTCCAACGCCCGCGAGATCGTCAAGCAGCACCTGCGCGCGATGGTCAGCACGACGGTTGAATGGCAATCGCCGACGGCAGGGGAGGGCGAGGCATGGAACGTTGCCGGTCTGCTAGCCCACGCGAAGGTCTATAAGCAGAGAGGTGAAAACTGGGTTGAGTGGTCGTTCGCGCCCAACATCAAACATGAACTGCTTGAGCCGCAGCGGTTCGCTAGGTTGCGCCTCGACGTCATCTCGCAACTCAGGCGCCACTCGGGCGTTGTGCTCTACGAAATCTGCGCCCGATACCGCGATGTCGGCCTGACAGCGCGGCAGCCATGGCCATGGTGGCGGCCCGTCTTGACCGGAAGCCCGGATACCGAAGACTCGGTCAAGCAGGAGTACCGCTTCTTCAAGCGCGACGTGCTGAAGCTCGCTATCGCCGAGGTCAACGCGGTGACAGACCTCGACGTCGAGCTGATCGAGCACAAGGCCGGGCGCTTCATCGCCGACATCCAGTTCAGGGTAGGGAAGAAACAGCAGGAAGCGCTGCCATTGCGGCACCCGCCTGTGCCTGTCGACCTGTCTCAGGTGGTGCGCGCGACGGCCGCCGGCATCCGCTCTGAAGATGCCGAAGCGTTGATCCAGACGCATGGCAACGAGGCTATGACGGTTGGGCTCGACGCACTTCTGAAGCGCATCGCCAACGAATTTCCGGAGCCCTTGCGCGACCCGTACCGCTACTTGCGCGCGCTCCTCGAGTCCAACTCTGCAACGGCGGCCAAGAAGGCTGCTGAGGGCAGTGCCAACCCACCAGCGAGCAGCGCCGCTGCAGCTGCAGCCTTGGAAGGGTGGACCTCTGAATGGGTCAATAGACGGCGAGCGCAGGTGTTGGCAGAGTTTGAAGCGCTGTCGCCCGAGACGCAAGCGGACTGGGTCGAGCGGCTGCGGGCGCACCTGCATGAGCGCGGCGTACACCCGTCCATCCGCAAGCGGCTCGAAACCAATGGATGGAAGCACCCGATGGTTACGGGCGAACTGATCCGATTCTTCAAGGGTGCGGACTGGGACAAACCCACGCCCCAAGAGTTGCTCACGATCGCTGCGCAGCGTGGCGGCCGGTAGATCGCCGAGCACGAAGGGCTGCCCGCGGATCATGCACATATCGCGGGCGGCCGGTCCGCGGCCGCAAGCTGAGTCCCTCCCAACGGCACTTCGGCGCCTACGTCGGCGTCTATAGCGGCGGCCACTTGGGCGGCAGAGTGAGCACGCTGCCCCGCGGAAACCGATTGGGCCGGTCGGCCTGCCCGGCACCCGTGCTGGCTCGCGCGATCAGCTCCCACTTCAGTGTCCGACTCGCCGCCTGCACGCCGGTCGCGATCGATTGCAGCACCGCGGCCGCCGCCGCCTGAGCCATGTGGCGAACCACCGCGCCATCCAGGCGATCCTCGACGCCCGGGCCGAGGATCGCCAATCTCCGAAAAGCTGCAGAAGCTCTCCGGCGAGCACCCTGCTGAAGTCCGTCGCAGGCATGCAGGTGGTCGAAGGCATGCAGGTGGTCGAAGGCGAAGCCACGGTGCGCGCCGGACAGAAGTTGTTCACCGTGCAGAGCACGACGCCGCGAGACGCCGCATTCACCCAAACGCTGTGTGCCGACGTGCAGGGTTTCAGCAGGCGCGGGCTGGGGCGCGGCGCTGACCGCCAGTGAAATTCCGCACCGGCCCTAACATTCGCGCTGTCGCCACCCCCAACGCCGCGCCGCCGGCGCGCAGAAGTCAAATGAAACGTGTGCTGCTATTCATCGTCACCAACCTCGCCGTGATGCTGGTGCTCGGCGTCGCCGCCAGCGTGCTGGGCGTCAACCGCTTCCTGACCGCCAACGGGCTGAACCTCGGCATGCTGCTGGCGTTCTCGGCGCTGATAG
>NZ_JACDCW010000203.1 GCF_013817345.1 Methylibium sp. | reverse complement strand
CGTAGAACAGGAAGAAGGCATCCGGATACAGCCAACGCAGGGGATAGGGCCGTTGCCGCTGGTTGGCCTGCGGAAGAGCGGCCAGCTCGGCCAGCACCAGCTCCCGCAGGTCGGGGTCGAAGCGCGCCTGGTAGGTGAAAGTGAGCCGCACGTCGACGATCGCCTGGTAGTCGAGCGTGTTCACTGCCTTGGGCAACTCCAGCGTCCACGACGAGGCCAGCCCGGCCCCCTCGAAGATGCGTCTGCGGCGGCGGTCGCTGTCGACGATGATGGCGTCGCTGCGCAACTCGTAGTCGGAAATCACCAGCGCTTCGCGTGACTGCACCCGGTGCTTGATGCCGTTGCTGCCGTCCGCCCAGGGCGTCGGCACTCGGTAGTGCGACAGCCCTGAGTTGGTCAAGGTGCCGCTCAGGCCACGCGATGGCACGATGCCATCGACGACGACCTCGACGTGTTCGATGCGCCCGGCATAGGTGCCGGGATAGACGCTGTCGAAGTCGTCCAGGTTGGTCTGGAACTCCATGCGTCCCTGCCCGCGCAACTGCGTTTCGAACAGGAAGGGATAACGCTGGGCCAGCGACACGGTCTGGCGCACCGGTTGCTGCTTGGCCGTGGTGCTGGTGATCAGGTCGTAGGTGAACGACTGCACGTCGAGCATCAAGGTATCGGCGGCCAGCATGCCCTTGACGGTGTCGGACATGTAGTCGGGCTTGATGATGGTGCGCAGCAGGTCGTTCTCGAAGTTGTAAGCGCGCTGCATGCGCTTGGCGACGTCCAGGGCCATCGCCAGGTAGCGTTGAGAGAGCTGGTTCATCTTGTCGCCGAGCAGGTGCCATACGTCGGGCGTGAACCGTTGCCCGTCGAAGGCGTTGAGCAGCTCGATCGCGCCGCCGACGCGAACCTGCGAGGCGTTGGCACTGGCCTGCACGGCCGCCGCGCGCGCCTGAGCAGCCGCCTTCTCCTGCGCCGCCTGGGCGGCGACCCCGTCGAGCAGCTTGGCCTCGCGATTCATGCGGTCGATTTCGTATTGGTTCTGGAGGCGCGACGCCGTCAGCTGCTCGGCTGCAACGAGCGTGCCGCGCTCACCGGACAACGAATAGCCGCCCTGCATCATGCGGTCGGCCAGTGCGTTGAGTTCGCTCGCGTTGCCATCCTCGCCGCCGCTCATCTGTGCTGACAGGGCCTGGTGCATGGACCACGCGCGCGACTTGGACGCGTAGCTGCCGGCATTGGCCCGGGCGTCCGCAGCGCGTTGCTGCGCGATCGCCTGCCCTGCCACATAGACACCGACCTCTTGCTGCGCGGCATCGACTTGGCGCAGCGCGGCCTCGCGCTCGGCCTTCGATTGAGCGATGTTCTGCGTCAACTGCAGGCGCGTCAGAGTACCGCTGTCGGCCTTGTCCCAGAACGAGATCGCATCGCGTTCGGTGCTCACCGCCATCTGGCACAGGTTGATCGCCACGGACTGCAGGTAGTCGAAAGTCCAGATCGGTACGTTCTGCGCCCAGTGGCCCCAGAAGTCCAGACCGCCAGCGATTTTTGCCAGTTGCGCCTGCACGTCGAAGATCACGCTGCTGATGGCCGGGCTCGCCGTGATGGCGGCCGGATTCGCCAGGTTGGCGATGACGTCTCGCGCGCCGTCGGCGGCCGGCTTCAGCCCTGCGATGGTGTAAAGATCCGACGCTGGCGCTTGGCCATCGGTGGTGAGGACGCGCTCGTAGAGAGGCAGAGCTGCAGGGGCGTCTTCGTCGCGGAACAGCGAGTTACCCCAGTCGAAATAAAGCGTCGCCAGCCTCGTCCATACGTAAGGCGCTTCGACGGAGGCGTTCAGGTAGGAGTAAGCGGCGGCTCGCAGATACCACTGCTCGGCCGAAGACCAATTGCCCATCGCGTGGTGGCACTCGCCCAGGCCGAGGGGCGTTTCGTAGTACCAGGCGTGCGCGAGGCCGACCGCCATGTCCGCGGGCCGCTTCGGCTCAATCAGCGCGTCGGGCAGCATTGCGAACGTACGGCGCTTGTCGTAGACCGTCGACAGCACCAAGTCGGCCGACAGCGCTTCGCCGGCGTTCCAGGTCACTTTCTCGACCGCCTCGCCCACCTGAACGCTGTAGGAGCGTTGTGCGACGGTCAACTGCGGCGGAATCTCCACCGGCAGCGGGGGTTCGACCGCCGCGTGCAAACCCGCGGAGAGACTGGCCGAGGACCTGCGCAGCACGGCGATCCCGGGCGCGGATGTCACGGCCGGCGC
>NZ_JACDCW010000125.1 GCF_013817345.1 Methylibium sp. | reverse complement strand
GTGCGGCGCCGCGTCGGGCGCGCCGGCCTGCAGGCCGGCCGCGCGGGTGCACCGCCAGGCGGCCCACGCCAGCAATAAAACGGTGGCGAGCGTGAGCAGCAACAGGCTGCCGTTCACCCAGGTCCAGGCACCGCGCTCGGGCGGCGGCGGCGCGACCGCGCACGCGACCGACAGGCCGCCATAGGCCACGCAGAACCACACCGCCCACAGCGTCAGGCCGAGCACCAACTGCAGTGGGTGGCTGGCCGCAGCCTTCATCGCGCGCTCCCGAGCATCAGCGGCAGCAGCGCCATCGCCAGCCAGGCCAGCGCCGCCGCGCCGGCAGTGAACTGCCACAGCAAGGCCACCACGCCCGGCTCGTACGGCGCCCGCGCGCTCACATAACCCAGCCGCACGCGACAGGCCTGCAGCACGGTAGCGACCGTGGCCAGCGCGGCGTGAAGCAGCAGGAAGGCAAGCGTGAAGGCAATCATCGCGTCGTGCGCGTTGCGGGTCGGCGCCAGCGGTGCGGTGGCGATAAGCGCCACCAGCCCGCCGCAGGCCAGCAGGCCGAACGCGGCCGCGAGCAGCAGCCGCGCGGTCAGGCCGCCATCGTCGCGCCGGCGCAGGCGACGCACGCTGACTTGCATCAACCCCACGCCGGCGCCGAGGGCCAGCGTCACCGCGGCCAGCGGCCAGGTGCCCAGGGGCGAGCGCTCCGGCGGCTGCCAGTTCGGCGCCACCGTCCACAGGAACAGCCAGCCGAAGATCAGCGAGCCGTACAGCGCGGCATCGGCGAGCAGGGTCACGCCCATGCCCCACAGCCCCGGACCGTCGAAAGTGCGCGAATGCAGCGGCAGCCCGCGCGGCAGGTCGTGCCCCTCGTGGGCGGCGGCCTTCGGATGGGCGCCGTTCTCCCACGACCAGCGCAGCAGCACGCCGGCCGCCACGAGCGCAGCGCCGGCGGCCACGACATAGAACTTGAGCAGCAGCGAAACGCACACCAGCGCGACCATCAGGCCGGCAATGAGCGGCAGCCAGGTGTTGCCCGGCAGGTGGATCACCTCGCGCGGGCGCCCGCTCAGCGGGTCGCTGCCCAGCGTCTCGCGTCGGCCGTGGGCGGCCTCCGGCAGCGCGTGCCGGCCTTCGGCGATGGTCTGCGGCAGATCGGGGTGATCCCACAGCGGATGCCGCGTGGACAAGCGCGGAAGGCTCGCGAAGTTGTAGCTCGTGGGCGGTGTTCCGGTGGCCCACTCCAGGGTGTCGGCGCGCCAGGGGTTTACCGGCGCCTTGCGGCCGTAGCGGAAGTGCAGCACGAAGTCGAGCAGCACGGTGAAGAGGCCGAAGGCCATGAGGAAGCTGAAGATCGACGACACCAGGTTGGGCCCGTCCCAGCCCAGGCCGGCGTCGTAGGTATAGACGCGGCGCGGCATGCCGAGCAGGCCGGTCCAGTGCATCACGAGAAAGGTGCCGTTGAAGCCGACGAAGGTGAGCCAGAAGCCCGCCTTGGCCAGCCGTTCGGACGGCATGCGGCCACTGAAGTGCGGCAGCCAGTAGTACACGCCGCCCAGCAGCGGAAACAGCATGCCGCCGATCAGCACGTAATGGAAATGCGCGACCACGAAGTGCGTGTCGTGCACCTGCCAGTCGAAGGGCACGAAGCCCAGCATCACGCCGGTGAGACCGCCGGTCACGAAGATCATCAGGAAGCCGGCGATCCACAGCATCGGCGTCGACCAGACCGGCCGGCCCGTCCACAGCGTGGCGATCCAGGCGAACAACTGAATGCCGGTGGGCACCGCGACCAGCATGCTGGCCGCCGAAAAGAAGGCCTGGGCCAGCGCCGGAATGCCAACCGTGAACATGTGGTGCACCCACAACCCGAAGCTGATGAAGCCGGTGGCCACCAGCGACACCACGACCCAGCGGTAGCCGACCAGCGGGCGCCGTGCGAACACCGGCACCAGCGTGGAGACGATGCCCGCTGCAGGCAGGAAGATGATGTAGACCTCGGGGTGGCCGAACAGCCAGAACAGGTGCTGCCACAGCACTGGATCGCCGCCGCGCTCGACATCGAAGAAGGCCCAGCCGGCGGCGCGCTCGAGCTCGAGCAGGATCGAGCCCAGCACCAGCGGCGGAAAACCCACCACGATCATCATCGACGTGACCAGCATCGCCCACGCGAAGATGGGCATCTGGTGCAGCCCCATGCCGGCCGCGCGCGTGCGCAGGATCGACACCGTGATCTCGATGCCGGCCGACAGCGTGGCGATCTCGATGAAGGTGATGCCGATCAGCCAGAAGTCGGAATTCAGCCCCGGCGAGTACACGTCGCTCGACAGCGGCGTGTACATGAACCAGCCGGCGTTCGGCGCCACGCCGAGGAACAGGCTGCTCGTGAAGATGATGCCGCCGAACAGATAGCACCAGTAGCCGAAGGCCGACAGGCGCGGGAACACCAGGTCTCGCGCGCCCAGCATCTTGGGCAGCAAGTAGGCCGCCAGACCCTGCAGGATGGGCACGGCGAACAGGAACATCATCATCGTGCCGTGCACGGTGAAGGCTTGGTTGTAGGCCTCGGCGCCCATGAAGTCGTTGTTCGGCAGCGCGAGCTGCGCGCGCATCAGCATGGAGAGCAGCCCGGCGATCACGAAGAACACCGCGCCGGTCACCATGAAGCGCAGCGCAATGCTGGTGTGGTTGACGACCGTCAGCGCGCGCCAGCCCTTCGGGTTGCCCCAGACGGCCTCGAACTCCTCGTGCAGCTCGGCCGGGTCGCGCGGTGCGGCGTGGGCGGTGGGCTCAGTCGTCATCGGAGGTCGCCGCTGTTGCCGCTGCCGGTTTTGCCGCCGCAGCCGTGCGCTGCGCCTGCAGCCAGGCCTCGAAGGCGGCCGGCTCCATCGCCCGCACCGTCATCGTCATGTGGGCATGGCCGAGCCCGCAGAACTCGGCGCACTGGCCGCGAAAGACACCCGGCTCGTCGGCCTGCAGGCGCACGACCAGCGTGCGGCCGGGCACGGCATCGAGCTTGCCGCCCAACCGCGGCACCCAGAAGGAATGAATCACGTCGCGGCTGCTGGTGTGGATGTCCACCGGCCGCCCCACCGGCAGGCGCAGCTCGTTGCGCAGCCGCAGGCCGGTGTCGGGATAGTGCAGCTCCCACCACCACTGGTGGCCGATGGCGTCGATGCGCAAAGGTGCCTGACCGTCCTGCGCGCCGCCGGGCAGCGGCAGCTGGTGCAGCCCGGCCGGCGAGCCGAAGACCAGCAGCGCCGTGATGGCGACCGTGGGCAGCACGATGCCGCCGCCGATGATCCAGCGCCGACCGACTCGGCTCGCCTGTTCGGCCGGCAATGCGCGTTCACGCCGCATCGCGAGCAGCCACACGATCACCACGAAGAGGAGCACCGCGCCGGCCACGCCGAACATCCACCACCATACGTTGGCGATCGCCTGCGCCGACGGGCCGGCCGGATCCAGCAGTGACTGCGGGCCTTCGCAGGCGGCCAGCAGCAGCGGCGCGGCGCACTGCAGAATGCGCCGATGAGCGCGCCCGAACCCATCCTGAGCCACGCCGCGATCGCGGGGCATCCGCTGCACCCGATGATGATTCACTTCCCGGTCGCGGCCTTGATCGCGCTGGTCGCCTCGGACGCGGCGTACATGAACAGCGGCGATCCGTTCTGGGCGCGCGCCGGCATATGGCTCGCCGGTGTGGGCGCGATCGGCGGCTGGGGCGCCAGCCTCGCCGGGCTCGTGGATCTGCTCACCGTCGCGCGCATCCGGCGCCTCGTCTCGGCCTGGGCCCACGCCCTCATCGCGGTGATGATGCTGTCGCTGGCCACGTTCAACTGGCTGTTGCGCCTGGGCGAAGAGCCCGGCTTGCACGTGGTGCCCTGGGGATTCGGCATGTCGCTCCTGACGGCCGGCTTCATCGGGCTGGCGGCTTATCTGGGCGGGCGCCTGGTCTATGAACACGCCGTGGGCGTGGACACCAGCGAGTGATCCGGCGGCACGCGGGCTCACTGGTGCACCCTCGCGCTTCGCGCGGTCCCTCCGAGAGGGACGCAGCGCTCCCTTCGGAGCGGCCGGGCGGGGGCGCTCATGCGCTGCGCCGGCTCAGAACGGCTTGCGCAGCACCAGCCACGCGATGCCTGCCAGCCACAACAGCGAGGTGCCGGCGATTGCCCAGCAGCGCCCGCGCACGCCGCCTCCGGTGTCGCTCTCGGCGCGCAGGATCAGTGCACCGCAAGCCGCATGGCCGAGCACCAGCAGGCTCACGGTGGCCAGCTTGGCGATCAGCCATGGCGCGAGCGGCCCGTAGAACACGAAGATCGCGGTGCCCGAGCCGATCGCCAGCAGCGCCGCCGGCGTTGCGACGAGCGTGAACACTGCCCTGAGCACGTGCCGCCGTGGGCCCTCGAAAGCGGCGGCGCGGTCGGGGCCCGCCGCTGCGGCGATGGCCGCGGGCAGGTACAGCAAGGCCCCGCACCAGACGATGACCGACGTGATGTGCAGCAGCTTCAGCCAGGGCACGGCTCACTCCGGCCACAAGGCGAGCGCTGCAGCGCCAGGCCGAGGGCCAAAACAGTGCCGTGCCGGCGGCTCCCGGAGCCTTGCAAGAGTGGACATGGGCGTGTTGTCTCCTGTCGGAAGCGGCATTGCGCCGCAAACCCTGCCGCATAGCAAACGACGCTCCCGTCGTGCGGGGGCGTCTCCTGCACGGATACGGTTGCCGCTTGCACCGCCTGCACCGCGTGGGCCGCCTGCACCGCGTGGGCCGAAGGAGGCCAGCCATTTCAAGCGGCGTTCTCGATCTTCTCGTCCTCGATCTTCGCTTTCTCCATCGCCTCGGGTTCGAGCTCTTCCGCAGCGCGGTTGAGCTTGATGAACACGCCCCAGCCCGCCAGCAAGGCGGCGGCGGCGAGCAGCACGCTGGCCGCATAGGGCAGGTTCTGCGGGCTGTCGTGCATGGCCTTGAAAACGCCGACCAGCGCTTCGATTGCAATCGCTATCACCACCACCACCAGGAAACGCGAAAGGAAACGCCGCAGACGCGTCGGCCCGCCGACGTGGGCTTCGCGCATCACTTCTTCCTCCGTGATGGTCTGGGCAATCTGCAGCGACACCACTGCGGCCGTGAGGATGCCCATCGCCTCGATGACCCCCAGCGCCGCGGCGCGGTCCAGGCCTTCTCCAAGCGCGGCCCAGCCGGTGTGCACGGCCGTCGCCATGAGGAGCAAGGCCGCACACAGGAACAAAAGGGCGACGACCGCATGGATCAGATAGAAAACGCGCAGCAGGTGCTTCATGGGTTCCATGTCGGGCAAGCCGGGTGTCGGGATCGCGAGTCTGGGCCCTGCGCGCGATCGACTCAATCGGTAAACGCGCGATCACTACACGGCCAAAACGCGCGCGGGACCACTGCAGGGAGTGGGCCGCAGAACGCCATCGCGGGCCGCGACCCGCAGGGCACTCACTCGTAGCGGCGCGCGTCCTCGATCACCTTGCCGTCGTTGGGCAGGCTGCCCGGCGCCAGCAGCTCGACCTCGCCGCGCATCTTGGTCACCTCGCGGATGCTTTGCGCAATGCGTGCAGCAAGCGCCTGCTGCGGGGCCTGGACCTCCGCGCGCAGCGTCATCGCGTCGTTCGCCATCTCGCCGCTCACGACCAGGCGGGCCTTGGCGATCTCTGGGTGGCGGCGCACGATGGCGGCCACCTGCTCCGGGTGCACGAACATGCCGCGCACCTTGGTCGTCTGGTCGGCGCGGCCCATCCAGCCCTTGATGCGCGGTGCCGTGCGCCCCGTCGGGCAAGGCCCGGGCAGCACGGCGCTGAGGTCGCCGGTGCCGAAGCGGATCAGCGGGTAGTTGGGGTTCAGCGTGGTGACCACGAGCTCGCCCACTTCGCCTGGCGGCAGCGGATCGCCTGTGCCCGGGCGCACGATCTCGACGATCACGCCTTCGTCGATCACCAGGCCTTCGCGGGCCTCGGTCTCGTACGCGATGAGTCCGAGGTCGGCCGTCGCGTAGCACTGGTAACCCTCGATGCCGCGCGCGCGGATGGCGTCGCGCAGCGAGGGCGGGAAAGCCTCGCCCGAAACCAGCGCTTTGCTCAACCCCGGCAGGGCGATCGCCCCCTCGGTGGCCTTGTCGAGCAGCATCTTCAGGAAGCTCGGCGTGCCGACATAGCCGTGCGGCCGCAACTCGACCATCGCCTGCAACTGCAGCTCGGTGTTGCCCACGCCGCCGGGAAAGACCGTGCAGCCAAGCGCCTGGCAGCCGCTTTCCATCATGGAGCCGGCCGGCGTGAGGTGGTAGCTGAAGCTGTTGTGCACCAAGTCGCCGGCGCGAAAGCCGGCCGCGAACAAGGCACGTGCGCAGCGCCAGTAGTCGGGGCCGGCGCCCTCGGGTTCGTACTGCGGGCCCGGCGACTGGAACACGCGGCGCGCGCCCTGTGCGCGCAGCAGACCGCGCCAGCCGATGGTCGAGAAACCGCCGAACGGATCGCTGCCCGCACCTTCGGCGCGCGCCGCCTGCTGCCGAGCCAGCAGCTCGTGCTTGCGCGTGACGGGCAGCGTTGCGAGCGCCGCACGGCTGCTCACCGACGGGGCATCGACGCCGCGCAGCCGCTCGGCGAAGGCCGCGCTGGCGCTTTGCGCATGCGCCACCTGGCGCGGCAGCGCCGCCATCAGCGCCTGCTCGCGCCGCGCCGGGTCGCGGGTTTCCAGATCGTCGTAGAACGCCGCTCGGCTTGCCGGCGGCACCGCCGCGCCGGTGCCGCCGGGGGCGGTGCGCCGCAGCTCAGTCATCGCGGTCGCTCCAGCGGGCAAGCCGGCTCTTGAGCTCGTCGGTGAAGCGGCGCACGTCGGCGGCGTTCTTCAGCGTGCTGGCGGTCCATTCGGGCGATTGCGCCGGCCGCTTGACGATCCGCGCCGTGATCGCCTCGGCTTCGAGCTCCAGCGTCGCGACCGGCCGGCCCTGCAGCTCGAAGCGGCCCTCGCGCTCGGTCAGCCGTAGGGCGCGCAGTTCTCGCTTCAGGCCCGCCAGAGCGGCGTCGGCCTTGAACGATGGCGGGGCGAAGAAGTCGTCACTCATAGCGGTCGCTGAAGGATGACGCGCTCGCAGGTTTCATGGTGCCAAGGGCGGCAACATCCGACGGCGCAGCAGAGCGTTTGTCGTTCACGGCTCACGCCAGCCAGCGCTTGCGGCGCTTGTAGCTCTTCACGTCGCGAAAGCTCTTGCGGTCGGTGCTGTCCTTGCTGCCGCCGGTGCCGAGGTAGAACTCCTTCACGTCCTCGTTGGTCGCCAGGTCGGCCGCGCGCCCGTCCATCACGATGCGCCCGCTCTCCAGGATGTAGCCGTAGTCGGCGTAACGCAGCGCCATGAAGGTGTTCTGCTCGGCGAGCAGGAAGGTGACCTTCTCGCGCTGGTTCAGGTCTTTCACGATCTCGAACACCTCTTCCACGATCTGCGGGGCCAGGCCCATCGACGGCTCGTCGAGCAGCACCATCTTCGGGTTCGCCATGAGCGCGCGGCCGATCGCGCACATCTGCTGCTCGCCGCCGGAGGTGTAGGCGGCCTGCGACGTGCGCCGGGTCTTGAGGCGCGGGAAGTAGCCGTACACCTTGTCCAGCGTGTCGGCCACCGCCGCCTTGCCGTCCTTGCGCGTGTAGGCACCGGTCATCAGGTTGTCCTCGATCGTCAGGTGGCCGAAGCAGTGCCGCCCTTCCATGACCTGGATGACGCCGCGATCGACCATCTGCGCGGTGCTCAGCGCCTCGATGCGTTCGCCGCGCAGCTCGATCGAGCCTTTGGTCACCGCGCCGCGCTCGCCCGCCAGCAGGTTCGACACCGCCCTCAAGGTCGTCGTCTTGCCCGCCCCGTTGCCCCCGAGGAGCGCCACCACGGCACCCTCGGGCACCTGCAGCGACACGCCCTTGAGGACGAGGATCACGTGGTTGTAGATGACCTCGATGCCGTTGACGTTGAGCAGGATGTTGGGCGATGCACTCATGAGTGTTGCTCTGTGCGTTGACTCATTCAAGCGCCGCACGCGGCGCTTGAATGAGGGCTCCGTCAGGAGCCCGGAACCCTCCCTCATGGAGGGAGGGCAGGGAGGGTGTCCGCAACCCCTCTCGCTCGGAGGGAGGGGGAGGGGTGGGAGCCCAGCCCGGTAGGTCGAAGACCTGAGCCGCTCTGCGGCTCAGGTCTGGCAATCGGCCGGCGTGCGACGCGTCAGGTTCTTCCCGGCCGCGTATTTGTCGGCGGCGGCCTTGACCAGGGGCTTGATGATCTGCTCGTCGCCTTGGTACCAGTCGGACGTGAACACCCATTTGCTGCCGTCCCAGGTGTGCACGCGGGCCCAGTTCGCGCCCATGTGGTCAGCGCAACTCGTGCTGACCGGGCGCATCACGCCGGCGAGGCCGAGCGCGTCGAGCTTCTTCTGGTCGAGTGCCAGGTTTTCCAGGCCCCAGCGCACCTGCTCGCCCGTCATGACCTTGCCCTTGCCGTAGCGCTCCTGCGCGCGCTTGACGCCTTCGACGCCCAGCATTGCGCTGATCAGGCCGCGCATGTAGAGCACCTGGCCGACTTCTTCCTTCGGCCCGGTGCCGTTGCCCTTGGCGTGCAAGCTAGACAGCACTTCCTTCACCACTTTGGAGTCGTACTCGGCACCGTGCTGCAGGGCTACCGCGCTGTAGCCCTTGGCACCTTCGACGTCCTTCACGTCAGGCTCCGCACCGGCCCACCACACGCCGTACATCTTCTCGCGCGGATAGCCCGTGGCCCGCGCTTCCTTGAGTGCGGTCGAGTTCATCACGCCCCAGCCCCACAGCAGCACGTAGTCGGGGCGCGCCTGGCGAATCTGCAGCCACGCGGCCTTCTGTTCCACGCCGGGGTGCGTGACCGGAATGGCGTTGAACTCGAAGCCGTACATCTTCGACAGCTCCTGCAGCATCGAGATCGGCTCCTTGCCATAGGGCGAGTCGTGATAGACCAGGGTGATCTTCTTGCCCTTCAACTTGTCCTTGCCGCCTTCCTTCTTGGCGATGTGCTGGATCAGCACGTCGGCGGCCGTCC
>NZ_JACDCW010000124.1 GCF_013817345.1 Methylibium sp. | reverse complement strand
CGTTGTGGTCGGTGATCAGCACGCCGATGCCGCGGCTCTTGAGGAAACCGATGATCCGCTGGATCTCGATCACGGCGATGGGGTCGACGCCGGCGAAGGGTTCGTCGAGCAGGATGAAGCGCGGCTGTGTGGCCAGCGCGCGCGCGATCTCCACCCGCCGGCGTTCACCGCCCGACAGCGAAGGCGCCGGGCTGTCGCGCAGCTTCTCGATCGACAGGTCGCGCAGCAGGCCGTCGAGCAGTTCGTCGATGCGCGCCTTGCTGAAGGCCTTGCCGCGCTCGTCCTGCTGCAGCTCGAGCACCGCGCGGATATTTTCCTCGACCGTGAGCTTGCGGAAGATCGAAGCCTCCTGCGGCAGATAGGACAGACCCAGCCGCGAACGCTGGTGGATCGGCAGCCGCTCGATCGGCGCGCCGTCGAGGCTGATCTCGCCGGCGTCGGCGCGTACCAGCCCCACGATCATGTAGAAGCTCGTGGTCTTGCCGGCACCGTTGGGGCCGAGCAGGCCGACCACCTCGCCGGCGGCCACGGCCACGTGCACGTCCTTGACGACCTTGCGCGCGCCATAGCTCTTTTGCAGGCCGGTCGCTTCGAGCCGGCTGACGGCCGCTTGCGGCTGCGCGCTCACAAGGCAAGCTCCGTCCTGGGCGCCGCTGTCGTGGCCGTGAGAACGGCTCGGCGGCTCATCGTGCGGAGGCCGGGGTTGCCGGCGCCGAAGCGGGCGCAGAGGGAGCCGGCGCGGAGCCGGCCGTGTCGCGCGGGGTGAGCACGCCGCGCACGCGGCCGGCCGGTGCGGCCGAGTCCGGCCCGCCGACCACCTGGAACACCTCGGTGGTGTTGTCGTAGGAGATGGTGTTGCCCGAAACCTCGTCGGTCACGGTGCCGCCGCGAAAGCGCCGCATCACCGCCTGGTTGATCAGCTTGATGCTGTCGTTGCGGCCGTCGTATTCGAGGCGCTGGGCCTCGCCCTCGATGTACTCGTCGGTGCCTTCGCGCTTCTGGCGGAAGTAGGCCCGCTTGTCGGGCCAGCCGGTGGCAATGGCCGACTGATAACCCTGCGGGCTCTGGCGTACCTCGACGCGATCGGCACGGATCACGATCGTGCCCTTGGTGATCTCGACATTGCCCTGAAGGATGTTGACCTGCTTTTGCTCGTCGACCCGAGCCGAATCGGCTGCGAAGTTGAGCGGCTGGTTGCGGTCGGCGTTGGCGGCCCAGGCTGGAGCGGCAAGGGCTGCCGCACCCAGCGCCACCAAGACGACGGCGACATGTCGCGCCAACCGCGCAAGACGGGGCGCAGCGGCCGGATAAGGGATTGGAAAGGGCATCACGGCTAAATCGGCATGAATCTTGCTGCCGATTCTAAGGGGGTGGGCCGCAGGTTTTCACGGCAATCGCACCCGCCTCAAATGGCGCGCGGCCCGCCAGTCCTGCTTCAGAAACGGATTTCGAGCCGCCGGATTCAACCCTTGCGCGATTGCGCCAAGAGGTAATCGGTAACGGCAAGCGCCCGCTCGTTCGAGCCGGCCATCGAGCCCGAAGTGGTGTAGCGGCCGTCGATGCCCAAAGCCGGCGTGCCGTCGATCCGGTAGCCGCTCGAGAGTGCGGCCGCCTGCTTGGCTTTGCCCTGCACGCCGAAGGAGTTCATCGCGTCGAGGAATTTCACTTTGTCGACGCCGTTCTTCGCCACGAAGTTGCCGATCAATTCGGGCGTGTTGAGCGGGTTGCGCTCGACGTGCATCGCGGTGAAGACCTTGGGGTGTAGCTGATCGACCAGATCGAGGGCTTCGAGCGCGAAATAGAGCTTCTGGTGCAGCACGAAGGGCACTTCGCGGAAAGCGACCGGCAGGCGGCGGAAGTTCACCTCGGGCGGCAGCTTCTCGACCCAAGCCTGAAGCGCCGGCTCGAAGGTGTGGCAATGCGGGCAGCCGTACCAAAAGAATTCAACCACTTCGAGCCGCTTCGGATCCTGCGTCGGCTGGCGCTGCGAAAGCTTCACATAGTCCTTGCCCTCGACCGGCGCGCCCTGGGCCAGTACCGACGTTGGCAGCAGCAGGCCGACCAGCGGGCCAGCGGCGGCGAAGGTCGTGAAGTCGCGACGGTTCATTGATATTCCTCTCGGTGAAATGCGAAGTGGAGCGGTGCGAGCGGGCGAGCGAAGCGCAACCAGTGCGCGCTGATCCGGGCTGCAGCGGTGGAGTGCGACGCGGTGTCGAAGTTCATTTCTGCACCCGCACCAACGCCGTGGCGGTGCCGCTGCCATCGAGTGTGTCCTTCGTGGATTGGGCCTCGGCGCGATCGTTGAACGGCCCCACGCGTACCCGGTAAACGATGCGCCCGGCTTGCTCGCGTTCGCTGATCCTGGACTCGAACCCCTGGATCGCAAGGCGGGCCCGCTGCGCCTCGGCTTCCTCGGTGCGGCCGTAGGCGCCGACCTGCACGAAATAAACGAACGCCTCGGTCGGCGGATTGACGGGCCGTGCGACACGGGGATCGTCGCCGAGGATGGCCGCCGGATTGCGCGACGGCGCGGTGGCCGTCGGCTCGCCGGTCACCGGGTCGCTGAAGGGCGGCGGCAGCACCACCCCGGCTGGCGGGCCGGGCGGCGCCGAACCGGACACGGCCGGGTTCTTCCCGGCCAGCGGCAAGTTGGGGTTCCAGTTCTTGTTCTTCGCGGCCTCGGCGGCGTCCTGCTCGGCCGTGCGCTGCGGCACCTTGTCGATAAAGGGGATGGGCACCTTGGTGACGTACAGCGCCACGCCGAGCGCGAGCGCCAGGCCGACCAGCCCGCCGACGACCAGGCCGATGAGAAAGCCGCCGTGCTGGTTGCGTCGCATGGGGGAACGGGAACGGGAAGCAGCGGGCATCGAAGAACTCCGGATCACATCTTTTCGGGGGCGGCGACGCCGAGCACGGCGAGCCCGCCGGCCAGCACCTGCGCGGTCGCGGCCAGCAGGGCCAAGCGTGCGCGCGTCAGCTCGGCATCCTCGCCGAGGAAGCGCTCGGCCGCGTAGTAGGTATGGAAGGCGCCGGCCAGATCGCGCAAGTAGAAGCTCACGTCGTGGGGGGCGAGGTCGTTGGCGGCGGCGGCGAGCATGCCGGGATAGGCCGCGAGCTTGAGCATCAGCGTCGCCTCGGTCGGCGCGCTGAGCCGCGACAGATCCGCCTGGGCGAGCACCGCGCCCGGGTCCGCCGACGCCGCCGCACCACCGGCCTGCTGGGCCTGCCACTGCCGCAGCACCGAGCAGATGCGCGCATGCGCGTACTGCACGTAGTACACCGGGTTCTCGTCGCTGGTCTTGAGCGCCAGGTCCACGTCGAACACGAACTCCGTATCGGCCTTGCGGCTGATGAGGAAGAAGCGCACCGCGTCGCGGCCGGTCCAGTCGATCAGGTCGCGCAGGGTCACGTAGCTGCCGGCGCGCTTGGAGATCTTGACCTCCTCGCCGCCCTTCATCACCGTGACCATCTTGTGCAGCACGTAGTCGGGGTAGTCGGCGGGAATGCCGGCATCCGCCGCCTGCAGGCCGGCGCGCACGCGGGCGATGGTGCCGTGGTGGTCGCTGCCCTGGATGTTGATCACCTTCGCAAAGCCGCGCGCCCACTTGTCGAGGTGGTAGGCGACGTCGGGCACGAAGTAGGTGTAGCTGCCGTCGGACTTGCGCATGACGCGGTCCTTGTCGTCACCGTAGTCTGTGCTGCGCAGCCACAGCGCGCCGCCGTCCTCGAAGGTCTTGCCGGCGGCCGACAGGCGCTGCACCGTGGCTTCGACCTTGCCGTTCTTGTAGAGGCCCGACTCGAGAAAGTAGTTGTCGAAGGCCACGCCGAAGGCACGCAGGTCGAGATCCTGCTCGTGGCGCAGGTAGGCGACCGCGAACTGGCGGATGCTGTCCAGATCGTCAGGGTCTCCCGAGGCGGTGAACTCGCGGTCGTCGGCCTTGACGGTCCTGCACGCCATGAAATCGGCGGCGATCTCGGTGATGTAGTCGCCGTTGTAGGCCATATCGGGCCAGCCAGCCCCGTCGGGTTCGAGGCCCTTGATACGCGCCTGCGTCGAGGCGGCCAGCGTGGCGATCTGCACGCCGGCGTCGTTGTAATAGAACTCGCGCGTGACCTGCCAGCCCTGCGTTTCGAACAGACGGCAGATCGCATCGCCCAGCGCCGCCTGGCGGCCGTGGCCGACGTGCAGCGGCCCGGTCGGGTTGGCGGAGACGAACTCGACCAGCACCCGCTCGGGCCGCACCGGCTGGTGGCCGAAGCGCGCCTTGGCCTCCAGCACCTCGGCAACGACCTGCTGCCGCGCGGCGGGCAGGAGGCGCAGGTTGATGAAGCCCGGCCCGGCGATCTCCATCGCCTGGACCCAGCGCTGCACCGCCGCTCGGCGCTGGAGCGCTTCGACGAGTGCGGCGGCAAGCTCGCGCGGATTGCGCCTGAGCGGCTTGGCGAGCTGCATCGCCACGGTGCAGGCGAGGTCGCCATGCGCGGCCTGCTTGGGGCTTTCGAAGACGGCCGGGGTCGGGTGCTCGGGAGCCAGCTCGGCGAGCACCTCGCCGAGGGCCTGCACGAGCTCTTGCTGGACACGGATCATCAAAGGATTTTAGGGGCCGGGTCGGTGCAAGCGCAGTGGCTGGAACTCCGTCACGTTTGCACGCAGGCATCATGTCGTGCCGGTTGCCGCCTTGTCATGGCGGTGGAAAGATGCCCGCATACCCTGCCGCCTCATGACGCCTCCCCTCGCCTCGCCCCTTCCCAGCCAGATCGGCAAATACCGCGTGCTGCGCCTGCTCGGCGAAGGTGCGACCAGCGAAGTCTTCCTGTGCGTCGATGACTTCAACGCCCGCGAGGTCGCGGTCAAGCGGGTGCGCGCGGGGGCCTTGTCGGACGTAAGCGAAGGCGCGCTGCAGGCCCGCTTCTTCGCCGCCGAAGCCGCCCTGGTCGGCCGGCTGCAGCACCCGAACGTGGTGCAGATCTTCGACGCAGTGGCCGACCCGAACGAGCCTTACGTGGTGATGGAGTACGTGCCCGGCACGACGCTGCGGCCCTATTGCCGCGCCGACCAGCTGCTGCCGCTCGACCAGATCGTGGAAATCGGCTTCAAGTGCGCGATGGCGTTGGGCTACGTGTCGCGCCAGGGCCTGATCCATCGCGACGTGAAGCCCGCCAATCTGCTGGCGGTGACGGTGGGCAACGACATCACCGAGGTGAAGGTCAGCGACTTCGGCAGCGTGCTCAACCTGCATGCCGACACCACGCAGGTGTTTCGCGTCGGCTCGCTGGCCTACATGTCGCCCGAGCAGCTCGACGGCGACGCGCTCGATCCGCGCGCCGACATCTATTCGCTCGGCGCCGTGCTTTACCACCTGATCGCCGGGCGCCAGCCTTTCGACGCCACGGCGCAATCGGTGCTGATGGCGCAGATCTACGGTGCCAAACCGGCACCACTGACCGAGCTGCGCGCCGGCGTCGATCCGGCGCTCGACGCAGTGATCCAGCGCGCGCTGGCCAAGCAGCCCGGCGATCGCTACGCCGGCTGGGACGACTTCGCGCAGGCGATCTCGGCCCTGGTCGCCAACCGCCAAGTGCCGCGCGGCGGCCGGCAGAACGTGCTCGATTCGGAGCGCTTCAACCTGCTGCGCACGCTCGAGTTCTTCAGCCTGTTCGGCGATGTCCAGTTGTGGGAAGTGGTGCACCGCGCGACGTGGCAGCGCTATCCGCAGGGGCACCTGATCTACCGCAAGGGCGAGGAAGGCAACACCTTCCACATCATCGCCGCCGGCTCGGTGGACGTGCACCGCGACGGCGTGCGCGTGGCCCACCTCGGCGCTGGCACCTCGGTGGGCGAGATGGTGTATCTGGCGCCGAACCCTGAGCTCAAGCGCCACAGCACCGACGTGGCCGTGGTCGAGCCGGCGACGATGATTTCCTTCACACCCGAATCATTGGCCCGCCTGAGCCCCGGCAGCCGCCACCTGTTCGACGAAGCCTTCATCCGCGTGCTGGTGCGCCGCCTGCATGTGGCGCACGAGGCGCTGGCCTACCCGCGGCGCATTCTCTGAACGCAAGCTGCGGCGAGCCCTTGTTTTTCGGTCGGTCAGGTGCACCCTCGCCCACTTGTGGGAGAGGGTGGGGGTGAGGGCGGTCGGCCCACGCTCTACCCTCACCCCTACCCTCCCCGCCCAGGCGGGAGAGGACGCAAAGCCGCCGCGACGAGGGCATGGCATCGAGGCGATTGAACGTGATTGCGTATCAGTGGGCCGAAGCCCAGTAGCTCGCGTCGCCGTAGGTGTGCTTGAGAAAGTCGATCCACAGCCGCACTCTCAACGGCAAGTGCTTTCTTTGCGGGAACACCGCGTAGATGCCGTTCGGCGGCGCCGCGAAATCGGCGAGCACGCTCACCAGATCACCGCGCGCGACCTCGTGCTCGACTTCCCAGGTGCTGCGCCAGGCGATGCCCTGGCCGGCCAGGCACCAGTCGTGCAGCACCTGGCCGTCGGAGCAGTCGTAGCGCCCGCTCGGGCGCAGGTGCGTGACCTCGCCGTCGATCGTGAAGGCCCAGCCGCGCGCCTGGCCGGCTTCTGAACTCAGGGTGAGGCACTGGTGGCGCGCCAACTCGCTCGGGTGCTGCGGCACGCCAGCGCGCTTGATGTATTCGGGCGCCGCAACGCACAGCCGCCGGTTGTCGGCCAGGCGCAGGCTCACCAGGCTGGAGTCGGGCAGATCGCCGACCCGCACGGCGCAGTCGTAGCCTTCATTGACGATGTCCACCACCCGGTCCGACAAATTGAGCGACACCGACACGTCGCGGTGCGATTCGGCAAAGCGCGGCACCAGCGGCGCCACGTGCCGGCGGCCGAAGCCGGCCGGTGCCGTGAGCCGCAGGTGGCCGCTGGCCTTGACGCCGCCGGCGCTGACGCTGGCCTCGGCATTGGCCATGTCGGCCAGCAGGCGCTGGGCGTCTTCGAGGAAGGCGCTGCCTTCGTGGGTGAGCGTGATGCGCCGTGTGGTGCGCAGCAGCAGCTTGACACCCAGGCGCTCCTCCAGCGCGTCGATGCGCCGGCCGATCACCGCCGGCGCCACGCCCTCGGCGAGTGCCGCGGCGGTGAGACTGCCCTTCACGGCCACGGCGGCAAAGGACTCGATCTGCTTCAGGCGATCCATCGTAGTAGTCAGGCTGTGGCGGGCGAGATTAGGCTTGTGCCGGTAAAAGATCAAGCCACTGGAACGGCCTAATAGGAACGCGACTTCGCAATACAGTGGCCGCTCGATGAAGACCTCGACGACGCCGAACGTCCAAGCCGTCCTGTTCGACGCCTATGGCACGCTGTTCGACGTGTACAGCGTCGGCACCCTGGCCGAGCAGCTTTTCCCCGGCCGCGGCGAAGCCCTCGCCATGCTCTGGCGCGACAAGCAGATCGAATACACCCGCCTGTGCTCGATGAGCCAGCGCTTCCGGCCGTTCTGGGAACTGACGCGCGCCGGCCTGCGCTTCGCCGCTGCGCGCCTCGGGGTGGACCTGAGCGCCGAGCGCGAGGCGCAACTGCTCAACCAATACCGTCACCTCGGCGCCTTTCCCGAGAACAAGGCCGTTCTCACGGCTTTGAAGGCGCGCGGCATTCCGACCGGCATCCTGAGCAACGGCGATCCCGACATGCTCGCTGTCGCTGTGAAAAGCGCCGGCATCGAAGGCCTTGTGGATCATCTGCTCAGCGTGGACGCGGTGCAGCGCTACAAGACCGATCCCGCCACCTATGCTTTGGGCACCGAGGCGCTGGGCCGGCCGGCGAAGCAGATCCTCTTTGTCTCCAGCAACGGCTGGGACGCCATCGGCGCCACGTGGCACGGCTACACGACGCTCTGGGTCAACCGCTACAAACTGCCGCTCGACGCGCTGGACACCGAACCCACCCGCACCGGCAGCAGCCTGCGCGACGTGCTCGACTTCTTTCCCGCTCCCTGATCCATGAACCTCCGCTCCAGGAAACAGCCATGACGACTCTTCAACTGCCTGCCGGCGTGCAGATCAACGCGCCCATCCTGCCCGGCTTCGAAACCATCCTCACGAAAGAAGCGCTCGAACTGGTGGCCAAGCTGCACCGCGAATTCGAGCCCCGCCGCCAGGAACTGCTCGCCGCCCGCGCCGAGCGCGCCAGGCGCCTCGATGCCGGCGAGCGGCCCGACTTCCTGCCCGAGACGAAGCACATCCGCGAAGGCGACTGGACCATCGCACCGCTGCCCAAGGCGCTGGAGTGCCGCCGCGTGGAGATCACCGGCCCGGTCGACGCCAAGATGGTCATCAACGCCTTCAACTCGGGGGCGGACAGCTACATGACCGACTTCGAGGACAGCAACTCGCCGGTCTGGGCGAACCTGATCCAGGGCCAGATCAACCTGTCCAAGGCGATCCGCCGCACGCTCACGCTCGGCCAGGCCGGCAAGACCTACAAGCTCAACGACAAGATCGCGACGCTGCAGGTGCGCCCGCGCGGCTGGCACCTCGACGAGAAGCACGTGCTGATCGACGGCCAGCGGGTGCAGGGCGGTCTGTTCGACTTCGCCCTCTTCATGTTTCACAACGCCAAGGAACAGCTCGCGCGCGGCGCCGGCCCCTACTTCTACCTGCCCAAGCTCGAGAGCCACCTCGAAGCGCGGCTGTGGAACGACGTGTTCGTGATGACGCAAAACGAGCTCGGCCTGCCGCAAGGCACCATCAAGGCGACGGTGCTGATCGAGACCCTGCTCGCCGCGTTCGAGATGGACGAGATCCTGTACGAGCTGCGCGAGCACAGCGCCGGCCTCAACGCTGGGCGCTGGGACTACATCTTCTCGTGCATCAAGAAGTTCAAGAACGATCGCGATTTCTGTCTGGCCGACCGCGTCAAGGTGACGATGAAGGCGCCCTTCATGCGCGCCTATGCGCTGTTGCTGCTCAAGACCTGCCACCACCGCAACGCGCCGGCCATCGGCGGCATGAGCGCGCTCATTCCGATCAAGAACGACCCCGAGAAGAACGCCATCGCGATGGAAGGCATCGTCAAGGACAAGCGCTCCGACGCGATGGACGGCTACGACGGCGGCT
>NZ_JACDCW010000123.1 GCF_013817345.1 Methylibium sp. | reverse complement strand
TCGCGCGACACGCTCGCGCGCGAAGTGTGGAAGGAAGTCAAACGCGCCACGCCGATGGACAACGTGATCGACGTGCACATCGGCCGCCTGCGCAAGAAGATCGACCAGCCCGGAACGCGGCCGCTGATCCACACGGTGCGGGGCGTCGGTTTTCTGCTTTCGGAGAAACCGCCGAGATGACGCTCGAGCCGATGAACAGCCTGCGGCTTCGCCTGGCGGCGTGGTGCGTGGCAGCGAGCTTTGGGCTCTTGCTGATGTTTGCGGCTTTCACGCTGTTCCTGATGCGTGCCCGCAGCCGGCAGGCGGCAGAGCCGCTCGACGCCGTCTGGGGGGACCTGCTGTGGGCCGCCGGCGTGAGCCTGCCGCTCGTGCTGATCGCCGCTTGCGTGGCCGGTGTCTTGATCGCGGCCCTTGCCGTCGAGCCGGTCGCAGACACCCTCCGGCGCCTTCAGGCCATCCGGCCCGACGCGCCGTCGGCCCGGCTGCGCACGGAGGGTCTGAGCCTCGAAGCCGCTCACCTTTGCGACGTGATCAACGGTCTGCTGGCCGGGGAGCAGCAGGTGCAGAAGAAGCAGGCGCTGTTCGCCACACAGGCCGCGCACGAGTTGCGCACGCCGCTCACCGCCCAGCGCAGCGTGGGAGAGCTGGCGCTGCGCGGAGACCCCACGCTGGCGAGCTTGCGCGAAGCGGTGTCCAGCATGCTTGAACAGGGCGAGCACATGGACAAGCTGGTGGACAGCCTGCTGCTGGTCGCACGCGCCGACGGCGGCATGCTGGGCACGCCCACGACCACCATCGATGCGTCCGAACTTGCCGAAGCGGCGGTGCGCAGCATGCTGCCGCTGGCCGAACAGAAGAACCAGTCGCTGTCGATCCAGACGCAGGACAGCCGGCTCGTCGTGGCCGAAGCCACCTTGCTTCGACAAGCCGTGCTCAACCTGATCCACAACGCCATCGTCCACACGCCGAAGGACACGCGCATCGATGTGGGCGTGCGCACCAATGTTGACGGCGAGGTGGTGATCTCGATCACCGACGACGGCCCGGGCTTCGCTGCCTACGAGCCGGGGCAGGTGGTGCACCGCTATGCCCGGCGGCAGGAAGATCGCCAGGGGCGCGGGGGGCTGGGGCTCGGCTTGACGATCGCGCTCTCGCTGGTGCATGCGCAGGGCGGCAAGATGATCGTCGACAGTCGTCCGGGCTTCGGCACCGCCATCCGGCTGCACTTCCCGGCGTCGGACGGTCCCGTTTCCACGGCAGCGGCCGTGCGGTTCGGCCGGCGCCGCAGCGACCAGGGCGAGGGCAGGGCCGGTGCGCCGAAGCGGCGGCCGTCCGTGCTCACGGCCGTGCTCAAGAGCTCTCGCCGATGACGCGCGTGCGGGCATGGCCGCGGGCCGCGGCTCGCCTCGCCCGAGAAGAACACCATGCGCTCGGCCTCTAGAATCGCGCGCACTGCACGAACGCCCTGATCGAGCGTGCCGGATGCACGCTGCGATGCGCGCATTCGTTGCGTGCACTGATTGCGTGTACCGATGCGTGTTTGAAGTCGGCAGGTCGAAGCCCGCTCCATCTCCGTGGCGGGCTTTTTGCTCCCTGCGGCTACCTCCGACTTTCGTGCCAAGCCCAGGAGACCTTCCTTCATGGAAACATTCATCCAGCAGATCATCAACGGGCTGGTGCTGGGCAGCATGTACGCGCTCGTGGCACTGGGCTACACGATGGTGTACGGCATCATCAACCTCATCAATTTCGCGCACGGCGAGGTGCTGATGGTCGGCGCCCTGACGAGCTGGACGGTGGTGACCGCACTGGCCGGGATGGGCTTGCCGGGCTGGCTGCTCTTGCTGCTCTCGCTGATCGCGGCGATCGTCGTGTGCACGCTGCTCAACTTCACGATCGAGAAGGTCGCCTACCGGCCGCTGCGCAATGCGCCGCGGCTGGCGCCGCTGATCACTGCCATGGGCATGAGCCTGTTGCTGCAGACGCTGGCCATGATCATCTGGAAGCCGAACTACAAGCCTTTCCCGATCCTGCTGCCCAGCGAGCCTTTCAACGTGGGCGGTGCGGTGATCAACACCACGCAGATCCTGATCCTCGTCATGACGGCGGTCACGCTGGCCGGGCTGATGTTCCTCGTCAACAAGACCAAGCTCGGCCGTGCGATGCGCGCCACGGCCGAGAACCCGCGCGTGGCCGGCCTCATGGGCGTGAAGCCCGACACCGTCATCTCCGCCACCTTCATCATCGGCGCGGCGCTGGCCGCGCTGGCCGGCGTGATGTATGCGGCCAACTACGGCTCGGTGCAGCACACCATGGGCTTTCTGCCGGGCCTCAAGGCCTTCACTGCGGCGGTGTTCGGCGGCATCGGCAATCTGCCGGGCGCGATGCTCGGCGGCGTGCTGCTCGGCCTCATCGAATCGATCGGTGCCGGCTACATCGGCCAGCTCACCGGCGGCGTGCTGGGCAGCCACTACGTGGACATCTTCGCCTTCATCGTGCTGATCCTGGTGCTCACGCTCAGACCGCAGGGCCTGCTCGGCGAGCGCGTTGCCGATCGCGCGTGAGCCGGGAAGCCTTGCCATGAAGAACAAGCTGGTCGTCTTCCTGATCTGCGCCGTGCTGCTGCTGGCCGCGCCGCTCGTCGCGCAGCAGTTCGGCAACGCGTGGGTGCGCATCATCGACATCTCGCTGCTCTACGTGATGCTGGCGCTGGGCCTGAACATCGTGGTGGGCTATGCGGGCCTGCTGGACCTGGGCTACATCGCCTTCTATGCGATCGGCGCCTACCTGTTCGGGCTGATGGCGAGCCCGCACCTGTGGGAGAACTTCGCGGTCGTCAAGGCCATGTTTCCGGGCGGCCTGCATTCGCCGCTGTGGCTGGCGATCCCGCTGGCCGCCGCAGTGGCCGGCATCTTCGGCGTGCTGCTGGGTGCACCGACGCTGCGGCTGCGGGGCGACTACCTGGCGATCGTGACGCTGGGCTTCGGCGAGATCATCCGCATCTTCCTCAACAACCTCGACGCGCCGGTCAACATCACCAACGGGCCCAAGGGCGTCGCGCAGATCGACAGCGTCAGGTTCTGGGGACTGGACCTCGGCAAGACGCTGGACCTGGGCTTCATCGAGCTGCCGTCGGTGACGCTCTATTACTACCTCTTTCTCGCCATGGTGGTGGTCAGCGTGCTGATCTGCTGGCGGTTGGAGCGCTCGCGCATCGGCCGCGCCTGGATGGCGATCCGCGAGGACGAGGTGGCGGCCAAGGCGATGGGCATCAACACCCGCAACATGAAGCTGCTCGCCTTCGGCATGGGCGCCACCTTCGGCGGCGTGGCGGGCAGCATGTTCGCGACCTTCCAGAACTTCATCTCGCCGGAGTCGTTCTCGCTGCAGGAGTCGATCATGGTGGTGGCGATGGTGGTGCTCGGCGGCATCGGCCACATTCCCGGCGTGATTCTGGGTGCGCTGCTGCTGGCCGCCTTGCCCGAGGTGCTGCGCCACGTGGCCGGGCCGCTGCAGGAGATGACCGGCGGGCGGCTCGACGCCGCCATCCTGCGCCAGTTGCTGATCGCGCTGGCGATGATCTCGATCATGCTGGCCCGCCCGCGTGGCCTGTGGCCCGCACCCGAGCACGGCAAGGCCGCCCCCACGCCGGTGCCCACGCCGCCGCCGCCCGAGGGCGGACCCGCGAAGGGGCCCGACACGCGTGATCGCACGGAACGCGCGCGCGTGGGCGAAGTGCGAAGGAAGACGCCATGAGCCGGCAAGACGCGATCCTCGAGGTCGCCAAGGTCTCCAAGCGCTTCGGCGGCCTGCAGGCGCTCAGCGACGTGGGCATCCGCATCGAGCGCGGCCAGGTGTATGGCCTGATCGGCCCCAACGGCGCCGGCAAGACGACGTTCTTCAATGTGCTGACCGGCCTGTACGCGCCCGACTCCGGCAGCTTCGCGCTGGAGGGCAAACCGTACAAGCCGTCGGCGGTGCATGAAGTGGCCAAGGCCGGCATCGCGCGCACCTTCCAGAACATCCGCCTGTTCGCCGACATGACGGCGCTGGAGAACGTGATGGTCGGCCGCCACGTGCGCACGCACTCCGGGCTGATCGGCGCGGTGCTGCGCACGCGCGGCTTCAAGCAGGAGGAGGCCGACATTGCCCGGCGCTCACAGGAGCTGCTCGATTACGTGGGCATCGGCCGCTATGCCGACTACAAGGCGAGAACGCTGAGCTACGGCGACCAGCGGCGCCTGGAGATCGCCCGCGCGCTCGCGACCGAACCCAAGCTCATTGCCCTCGACGAGCCGGCGGCCGGCATGAATGCCACCGAGAAGGTGGTGCTGCGCGAGCTGATCGACCGCATACGGAACGACGGTCGCACCATCCTGCTGATCGAGCACGACGTCAAGCTCGTCATGGGCCTGTGCGACCGCGTCACCGTGCTCGATTACGGCAAGCAGATCGCCGAAGGCAACCCGTACGACGTGCAGCGCGACGAGAAGGTGATCGAAGCCTATCTCGGCGTCGGCCACAAGGCGCACTGAGCAGGAAACGAGATGGCAGACACGCTGCTCGGCATCACCGATCTGAAGGTCGCCTACGGGGGCATCCAGGCCGTCAAGGGCATTTCGCTGGAGGTGCGGCAGGGCGAACTGGTCAGCCTGATCGGTGCCAACGGCGCGGGCAAGACCACCACGCTCAAGGCCATCACCGGCCTGCAGGCGGCCGGCAGCGGGCAGATCGAGTTCTTCGGCCGCAGCATCAAGGGACAGGGCCCGTGGGACCTGGTGCGCCAGGGCCTGGTGATGGTGCCCGAAGGCCGCGGCACCTTCACGCGCATGAGCATCACCGAGAACCTGCTGATGGGCGCGTTCTCGCGCAAGGACAAGGAGATCGACGCCGACCTCGAGAAGGTGTTCGGCATCTTCCCGCGCCTGAAGGAGCGCCGCCGCCAGCTCGCCGGCACGATGAGCGGCGGCGAGCAGCAGATGCTCGCAATGGGTCGAGGCTTGATGGCGCGCCCGAAGTTGCTGCTGCTCGACGAACCGTCGATGGGCCTGTCGCCGATCATGGTCGACAAGATCTTCGAGGTCATCGACACCATCCACCGGCAGGGCACCACCGTGCTGCTGGTCGAGCAGAACGCCAGCCGCGCGCTGCAACTCGCCACGCGCGGCTACGTGATGGATTCGGGCGAGATCACCATGCGCGGCGAGGCGAGCGCGCTGCTGAGCGATCCCAAGGTGCGCGCGGCCTACCTGGGCGAATGAACGCTCGATCGGGCAAGAATTTCACGTTCGTATCGCACTGGTAACAGGCCGCAAGGGATCGTCCCCGCCCTGCACCGCCGGTCCCCACCTAAGCTGCCACCACTTTCAAGGGGGAGTATCGAGATGGGGCAGATCAGGACTCTGACGGCTGCGGGTGTGCTGGTCCTTTTCGCTGCGGCGTCCGCACAGGCTCAAGCTCCGGCCCGGCAGGCGATCAAGCCGGTGCGCGTGGGCCTGATTGCACCGCTGACCGGCGGCTCGGCCGATTTCGGCAACAGCGTGCGGCTGGGCGCCGAGCTGGCCGTCAAGGAGATCAACGAGGCCGGCGGCTACCTGGGCCGGCCCTTCGAGCTGGTGATTCGCGACGACAAGGCCATTCCCGACGAAGGCCGCAAGGCCGCCGAAAACCTCGTGCTCGAGGAAAAGGTCGACTTCACGCTGGGCTACTGCAACACCGGCGTGGCGATGAAATCCATCGAGGTGTTCCAGAAGAACAAGCACCTGCTGATGGTGCCGTGCTCGCAGGGCACGGCGGTCACGGCCATGTACCCGGCGGCGCAAAGCTACATTTTCCGGGTGGCGCCGAAGGACCTGATCAATGCGCAGTTCCTGGTCGGCGAGATCGTCGATCGACGCCAGCTCCGCAAGGTGGCGCTCTTCGCCGACACCACCGGCTACGGCGAAGGCGGCGTGGTGGACATCACGGCCGAGCTGGCCAATCGGGGACTCAAACCCTTGCTGGTGACGCGCTTCCCGCTCGGCGTCACGTCGCTCACGGAGCAGATGCGCGTGGCGCGCGATGCCGGCGCCGATGCGTTGGTGGTCTACACGGTCGGGCCGGAAGAGGCGGCCGCGGCCAAGAGCCGCCACGAGCTCGGCTGGAAGGTGCCGTTCTTCGCACCGTGGCCGCTGTCGTTTCGCAGCGTGTTCGAGCAGGCCGGCGCCGAGGCGCTGGAGGGCACCATGATGGCGCAGACCATCATCCACGACACGGCCAACGAGCGCCGCGCGTCGTTTCTCGCGCGCTACTTCCAGCATTCGAACGAAAAGCGCATCGGCTCCCTGATGGCCGCCGCGCAAACCTACGATGCGATGCACCTGATGCTGTTCGCGATGTTCCAGGCCCAGGGCACGGGCCAGGGCAAGATCGATGGCGACACGCTCAAGCAGGCGCTCGAGAACAAGGAGCGCACCTACCGCGGCGTCGTCACCACTTACGAATCGCCTTTCAGCAAGGACGACCACGACGCGTTCTCGGTCAACATGATCTGGCTCGGCGCATGGAAGCGCGGCGAGGTGGTGTTCCATTACGCCGACGACGCCAAGCGCTCGTCGGTCTTCCGGCGCAAGGAGTGAGCACGCGGAGCAGCGCCGAGCGCGCCGCCGCATTCGACCGACGCGTCAGTGCTTGTCGGCTTCAGAGGTAAACGAGTCGGCGTAGAACTCGTTCGGCGGCAGGCCGCAGCGGGACACCAGATCGCGCTGCGCCGCGTCGACCATCGCGGGGTTCCCGCACGCATAGACCTGATGGCCTGCCAGATCAGGCTGGTCGCTCATCACCGCTTCGTGCACGAAGCCCGTGCGGCCGGTCCAGCCATCCTGCGGCTGCGGGTCGGACAGCACGGGCACGTAGCGCAGCCACGGCATCTGCGCGGCGGCCTGCAGGGCCCACTCGTGCAGGTACAGATCGGCCCGGCTGCGGCAGCCCCAGTACAGCACCGCCTCGCGCGTGCTTTGCTTGAACTGCAACTGCTCGACGATGGCCTTGATGGGCGCCAGGCCCGTGCCCGAGGCCAGCAGAACGATCGACCGGTCCGCGTCCTCGCGCAGGTAGAAGCCGCCGTAAGGGCCTTCCATGCGCAGGATGTCCTTCTCCTTCATCGCCGCGAACACGTGGTCGGTGAACAGGCCGCCGGGCATGTGGCGCAGGTGCAGTTCCAGGCCGCCGGCTGCGAGGTGCGGCGCGTTCGCCATCGAATAGCTGCGCCGTGCGCCGTCCTTGAGGATGAATTCGATGTACTGGCCCGCGTGGTACTGCAGCACCACGTTCGCCGGCAGCTGCAGCTTGATGAGGGCGACGTCGGGCGCCGGACGGCTGATCGTGCTCACACGGCACGGCATCTTCTGCACCGGAAACTCGCCGGCCGCGGCGACATTGCGCGCCTCGACGATCAGGTCGGTCTGGGGTGCGGCGCAACACGTGAGGATCAGCCCCGCCTCTTCCTCGGCAGCGCTCAGCGCCTTGTTCTGATGAGCACCGTGGATCACGCGGCCTTCGAGCAGCCGGCTCTTGCACGAGCCGCAGGCGCCGTCGCGGCAACCGTAGGGCAGGCCCACGCCGGCACGGATAGCGGCGGTGAGCACGGCCTCGTCGCGGGCCACGTCGAAGCTGCGGCCGCTCGGGCGCAGCATCACCTTGAAACTCATTGGGTATCCTCGGCGCGCAATGAAAACAACAGCAGGATTGTGACCGGCGCCTCCCTCGCGCCGGCCTATCGCACCCCATGCCCACACCTGCGCCCCACCGTCCGGCAGCGTTCCGCAAGCCGCGCCTGCTGATCGTCGGCTGCGGCGACATCGGCGAGCGCGTGCTGCGCCAGCTAGGGGGCCGCTACCGCGTTTTCGCACTCACTTCACAGCCGGCGCGCCGGCCAGCCTTGCGGTCGCTGGGAGCGACACCGCTGCTCGGCGACCTCGATGTGCCGGCCACCCTGGGCCGGCTCGCCGCACTCGCGCCGCGTGTGCTGCACCTTGCGCCGCCCCCCGGAAAAGGGCGCAACGATCCTCGCACCGCTGCTTTGCTGCACGCATTGGCGCGCGGTGGCGTGGCAGAGCGCATCGTCTACGGCAGCACCAGCGGCGTTTACGGCGATGCACGGGGCGCGCGCATCGATGAGACGTGCGCCACGGCACCCTCCACCGACCGTGCGCGCCGACGCGTCCAAGCCGAGCAGCGGCTGCGCTGGTACGGCCGCGCTTTCGGAGCCACCGTCACGCTGCTGCGCATTCCCGGCATCTACGCCGCCGACCGACCCGGTGGTGCGCCACGCGAGCGGGTGGCACGCGGCACGCCGCTGCTGCGGGCCGAAGACGACGTCTACACCAACCACATCCACGCCGACGACCTGGCGCGCGCCTGCATTGCCGCACTGCACCGCGGCCGTGCGCAGCGTGTGGTGCACGTCAGCGACGACACGGAACTGAAGATGGGCGACTACTTCGATCTGGTGGCCGATCTCGCCGGGCTGCCGCGCGCCGCGCGCTTGCCGGCTTCCGAGATGCGCGAGCAATCGACACCGATGGGCTGGAGCTTCATGAGCGAGTCGCGCCGGCTCGACAACCGCCGGCTCGAGCGGGAATTGCGCGTCGTGCTGCGCTACCCCACGGTGCGTGAGGGACTGGCCGACGGTTGATACGAAGTTGCATTCGATCGGCTAGGAATGCTGTGATTGACAGGCCCCGCATGGGTCGGCAATCGGCGCGTTGCGGCGCTTCGATGTGCGTTGCTGTTGCTTTGCGGATGTTGTGCGTGAGCAAAGCCGCGGGCGGGCGGCGGGCTTCGCTTCGGTGCGGCGGTCGGCCCTGCGGGCCGACTGCGCTGCGCTGCTCGGTCTCGTGGCTGCGTCGCAGAACTCGCTGCGTTCGCTGCGCTCACTGCGCTCAGACAACTGCGACGAGTCAGTTGACGAAGCGCGCTGCGCGCGCAGCCACGAGCCCTGTGCTGCTCGCCGCCGCACAGGCGCTGCGCCCGCCGCCCGCCCGCGGCTTTGCCAAACAGCGCTCGTTCTCTATGGAGAGGGGAACGGAGCAATGCAGGCGTCGAGCCTGCATTGCTCCGGCGCTTCGCGGGC
>NZ_JACDCW010000028.1 GCF_013817345.1 Methylibium sp. | reverse complement strand
GCCTCATGGGGCACGAGTCGCTGATCATGCAGCAGAGCGACATCGGCGCCATCTCCGACTCCATCAAGGACTGCCTGCGCTGCGGCAAGTGCAAGCCGGTGTGCGCCACGCACGTGCCGCGCGCCAATTTGCTCTACAGCCCGCGCAACAAGATTCTCGCCACCTCCTTGCTGGTCGAGGCTTTCCTGTATGAGGAGCAGACGCGCCGTGGCGTGTCGATCAAGCACTGGCAGGAGTTCGAAGACGTCGCCGATCACTGCACGGTCTGCCACAAGTGCCTGAGCCCGTGCCCGGTGGACATCGACTTCGGCGACGTGTCGATGAACATGCGCAACCTGCTGCGCAAGATGGGACAGAAGAGCTTTCGCCCCGGCAATGCGGCCGCGATGCTGTTCCTGAATGCCAGGAACCCGGACACCATCAAGCTGATGCGCGGGGCGATGGTCGGCGTCGGCTTCAAGGCCCAGCGCCTCGCCAACGACCTGTTGCGCCGCCTGGCGAAGAAGCAGACCGCCGCGCCACCGGCAACGGTGGGCGCCGCGCCGATCAAGGCGCAGGTCATCCACTTCATCAACAAGAAGATGCCCGGCGGCCTCCCCAAGAAGACCGCGCGTGCGCTGCTCGACATCGAAGACGCGGAGTACGTCCCGATCATCCGCAACCCGCAGGCCACCACGGCGGACAGCGAGGCGGTGTTCTATTTCCCCGGCTGCGGCTCCGAGCGGCTGTTCTCGCAAGTGGGCCTGGCCACCCAGGCCATGCTCTGGCACGCCGGCGTGCAGACGGTGCTACCGCCCGGCTACCTGTGCTGCGGTTATCCGCAGCGCGGCTCGGGCCAGTTCGACAAGGCCGAAAAGATCATCACCGACAACCGGGTGCTGTTCCACCGCGTCGCCAACACGCTGAACTACCTCGACATCAAGACGGTGGTGGTCAGCTGCGGCACCTGCTACGACCAGTTGCAGGGCTACGAATTCGACAGCATCTTCCCCGGCTGCCGCATCATCGATATCCACGAGTTCCTTCTCGAGAAGGGCATCACGCTCGACAAGGACAAGGCCGGTGGCTACCTTTACCACGACCCTTGCCACAGCCCCATGAAGCTGCAGGAGCCGATGAAGACCGTCAAGGCGCTGGTGGGCGACGCGGTGCTCAAGAGCGAGCGCTGCTGTGGCGAGAGCGGCACCTTGGGCGTGACCCGGCCCGACATCGCGACGCAGGTGCGCTTTCGCAAGGAAGAAGAACTGCGCAAGGACGAGGCGGCGCTGCGCGAGTTGACGCAAAGTGGCGGGGCCGGTGCAAGCTCGGTCGCGGAGCAGGGCCCGGTGAAGATCCTGACGTCCTGCCCGAGTTGCCTGCAGGGCCTGTCGCGATACGGCAATGACCTGAACAACGGCCTGCTGGAAGCCGACTACATCGTGGTCGAGATGGCTCGGCTGATCCTCGGCGAAGACTGGCTGCCCACCTACGTGAAGCGCGCCAACGACGGCGGCATCGAGCGGGTGCTGGTGTGAATGCCGGACCCGATCGCATGGGCTGCGAGCTGTGTACGCAGCCAGGGGGGCATCTGGTTCACCAGACCGAAGATTGGCGCGTGGTGCGTGTCGCGGACGCCGCCTTTCCCGCGTTCTACCGATTGATCTGGAATCGGCACACGCCAGAGTTCACCGACCTCGATGTCGCCGCTCGCCAGCGTTGCATGGAAGCGGTAGCCGCGGTGGAACAGGTCTTGCGGGCGGCGCTGCAGCCGACCAAGATCAACTTGGCCAGCTTGGGCAACGTGGTCGCGCACCTGCACTGGCATGTGATCGCCCGTTTCGACTGGGACAGCCACTTTCCGCAGCCGGTCTGGGGCAACGCGCAGCGCGGCGTCGAGCCGCCTGCGGCCGCGCGACTGCCGCTGGCGCTCGAGACGCTCGACGCCCAGGTGGGTCAGGCACTTGCGGCGCTGTCGTCCGCACGCGACTAAACTTTGCGGGCACCCGCACCGAAAGCGACCATGGCTGGCCTCAGCAAAGACACACCCACTCCCACCGCCCTGACCGTCCATCAGCAGTCGCGCGTGCTGGAAATCGCCTTCTCCGACGGCGCGCAGTTCAAGCTGCCGTTCGAGTTGCTGCGCGTTTATTCGCCTTCTGCCGAAGTGCAGGGCCATGGTCCCGGCCAGGAAGTGCTGCAGACCGGCAAGCGCGAGGTCGAGATCGTGGCGCTCGAGCCGGTCGGCAACTATGCCGTGCAGCCGACCTTCTCCGACGGCCACAGCTCGGGCCTGTACGCCTGGGATTACCTTTACCACCTTGGCTCGCGCCAGGACGTGTTGTGGACGGACTACCTTGCCCGCCTGGAGGCAGCCGGCGCGAATCGCGACGCGGCCATGGCCCAGGCCGGCGGTTCGGCCTGCGGGCATCACCATTGACGAGCCGTTCATGAGCCGCACTCACTTCGGCTTCGAGTCGGTCGAGGAGGCACACAAGGCCACCCGTGTGCGGGGCGTGTTCGATTCGGTCGCCGAGCGTTACGACCTGATGAACGACCTGATGTCGATGGGGCTGCACCGAGCCTGGAAGGCCTACGCCGTGGCAGTGGCCAATGTGCGCGCCGGCCAGCGCGTGCTCGACATCGCCGGCGGCACCGGCGACCTCGCGCGCGCCTTTGCGCCGCAGGTCGGCGGCACCGGCCTGGTGGTTCACACCGACATCAACGAGAACATGCTGCGCACGGGGCGTGACCGGCTCATCGACGCCGGCGTGACGCTGCCCACCGTGCTGTGCGACGCCGAAACGCTGCCCTTCGCCGAAGCGAGCTTCGATCTGGTCAGCGTAGCTTTCGGTCTGCGCAACATGACCCACAAGGAGCGGGCGCTGGCCGAGATGTGCCGCGTGCTCGAACCGGGCGGCCGGCTGCTCGTGCTCGAGTTTTCCAAAGTGGCCCCGGCGCTCGCCAAGGCCTACGACTGGTATTCCTTCCAGCTCTTGCCCCGGCTCGGCCGCTGGGTCGCGAACGACGCTGAAAGCTACCGCTACCTTGCCGAATCCATTCGCGTGCACCCCGACCAGGCAGCGCTCAAGGGCATGATGAAGAGCGCCGGCTTCGGTCACGTCGACGTGCATAACCTCGCGGGCGGCGTCGTTGCGCTGCACGTCGGCATTCGCTGCTGACTTCGCCCTTTACGGGCAAAGTGTGTGGTGCGTCGCAAAGCGCGCTCTTTTTCCGTTTGCCAGCTCACACAAAGCCGCAGGTCGTGCGGTTTTGACGGCCGCAAACGAGGGGTGAAGCGATGGCGAAGCGCGGAGGCCGCGGCTTACACTGATGCGCTTTCCGGTGTGCGGATTTCAAAGTTCGGCGCACCGAAAACGGGTGAACGAGTTGGGAGACTCTTTGAACATGAAGCAAGCATTTTTCGAAGTGAGCAGAACCGGCGTCCGGCGCTCTGCCAAGCTGGTGATTTCGGCGCTTGCGCTCGGGGTCCTCGTGGCCTGCGGCGGCGACGACGAGGCCGAAAAGCCGGCTTCGCAAGTGGCGGCGAAGGTCAACAAGGAAGAGTTGTCGGTCCATCAGTTGAACTACGTGCTGCAGCGACAGCCCGGTCTCCAACCTGAGGAGACGCCAGCCGCCAGCCGCCACGTGCTGGAGCGTCTGATCGACCAGGAACTGGCGCTGCAACGGGCCGAGGAAACCAAGATCGACCGCAGCCCGCGTGTCATGCAGGCCATGGAGGCTGCACGCCGCGAGATCATCTCGCGTGCTTACCTCGAGAAGCTCAGCGAGGAGGCGACCAAACCCACCCCCGAGGAGATCCGCTCCTACTACGACGGGAACCCGGCGCTGTTCAAGGAACGCCGGATCTTCAGCTTTCAAGAGATCGCCATCGAGGCCAAGCCGGAGCAGGCAGATTCCCTGCGCAAGCAGCTTGAGTCCGCCAAAACCGTCAACGAGTTTCTGGAGTACCTCAAGGCCAACGACATCCGCTTTGCCGGCAGTCAGGCCGTGCGTGCTGCCGAGCAGTTGCCGCTCAACCGCCTGCCGATCGTTGCCAAGATGAAGGACGGCGAGTCGATGTTCAACGTGCTGCCGAACGGCAGCGTGCAGGTCATCGTGCTGGCCGGCTCGCGCAGCCAGCCGGTCGACCTCGAACGAGCGACGCCGGCCATCGAACAGTTCCTGCTCAACGAACGCAAGCGCAAGCTGATCGAAGAAGATGTGAAGGCGATGCGGGCCGGCGCGAAGATCGAATACGTCGGCGCGTTTGCGAAGGACGCTGCGTCCGCCCCGCAGGCGCCGGTCGCAGCGCCCGCGGCGCAGACGCCGGCATCGGCCGGTCTCGACATCGAGAAGGGTCTGAGGGGTCTCAAATGAACGATTGGAGAATGGGCATGCAGATCGTTTTCCTGCGGTTTCTCGCTGGTTTGACGTTGTTGCTGATGGTGGGTACCAGCGCCTTCGCGCAGACGGCAGCGAACAAGTCGGAGCACCTGCTCGGGCCGGGCGACGTTATCCGCATCACCGTTTATCAGAACCCCGATCTGACGTCGGAGGCGCGCCTGTCGGAGAACGGCAGCATCACCTTTCCGCTGCTGGGTTCCATCGAGCTGAACGGGCTGGGCCTCAACGCTGCCGAACAGAAAATCGGTCGGCTGCTGCGCGAGGGCAAGTTCGTCATCAAGCCTCAGGTCGCCGTGCAGTTGCTTGAGATCCGCAGTGCGCAGATTTCCATCATCGGCCAGGTCGGCAAGCCCGGCCGCTATCCGATTGATACCACCAACAGCAAGGTTTCCGAAATGATCGCCAGCGCCGGCGGCATTGCTGCCACCGGCGACGACGTGGTCACGCTGGTCGGCACCCGCAGCGGCAAGCCGGTGAAGATCGATATCGACCTGCCGGCGATCTACGAGGCCGGTGACTCGCAACTGGACGTGCGCGTCGCCAACGGCGACATCATTTACGTGCACAAGGCGCCCAACTTCTACATCTACGGCGAGGTGCAACGACCGGGCGTATACCAGCTCGAACGCGGAACGACGCTGCTCAAGGCCCTGGCGCAAAGCGGTGGCGTGACGCCGCGCGGCACCGAGCGCGGCATGAAGCTGCACCGGCGCGACGAAACGGGAGCGGTGACAGTGATCGAGCCCAAGATGAACGATGTTCTCGAGGCCGAGGACATCATCTACATCCGCGAGTCTTTGTTCTAGGTCCAGGAGACTCACATGTCAGTTTGGCAAATTTTGCGGATCGTCTGGGCGCGGCGCTGGCTGGCGCTGGGCTTGTTCGTGCTGACGACGGCCCTGGGCATCGGCTTCATGCTGAGCCTGCCGAAGCAGTACACGGCCGAGTCGACCCTCGTGTTCGACGTCAAGCCCGATATCGTGGGCATATTGGGGCCGAACATGACGACCCCCGCCTACATGCTCACGCAGATCGAGATCATCCAGAGCGACCGGGTGGCCTCCCGGGTGGTCAAGGCCCTGGGCCTGGAGAATTCGGCGTCGGCGGTCCAGCAGTGGCGCGAGGCGACGGACCGCAAGATCCCGCTGGACCGCTATTTCGGCGGGCTCCTGCAGCGGGGGTTGCAGGTGCAGCCGGCGCGGGGCAGCAACATCGTCACGGTGCTGTATTCCGCGCAGGAGCCGGTGTTCGCCGCGACCGTCGCCAATGCCTTCGCACAAGCCTACATCGACATCTCCATCGACATGCGCGTCGAGCCTGCGCGGCAATACGCAGGCTGGTTCGACGAACAGTCGAAGGTATTGCGCAACAACCTCGCTCAGGCGCAGAGCAGGCTGTCGCAGTATCAACGCGAGAAGGGCATCATCGTTTCCGCCGATCAGGTCGATCAGGAAAGCGGGCGGCTTTCGGCGCTCAACGGTCAGTTGTTGGTTGCGCAGGCCGAACTGGTCGAAGCGGCGGGGCGGCAGCGCAGCAGCGGTACCGCGCTTTCCCCCGACGTCGCGCAAAGCGGCTTGGCACAAACGCTTAAGGGGCAGCTGGCGCAAGCCGAGACCCGGATGGGCGAGATCAGCAGCACCTTGGGCACGAACCATCCGCAGCGTCAACAGCTGGACGTGCAGATCCGAGAGCTCAGGCAGCAGTTGGCGACCGAGATCCGGCGCGTCTCGGGCGGCACCTCGGTTATCAGCCGCAGTAGCGCGCAGAAAGTCGAAGAGCTGCGCAACATGGTGGAGGCGCAGAAGAAGCAGGTGCTCGCCTTGCGCAACGAGCGTGATCAGGCGGCGGTCTTGATGCGTGACGTGGAGACGGCGCAGCGGGCATACGACAGTGCCAGCCAGCGCGTGAGCCAGCTCAATCTGGAAAGCCAGACTAATCAAGCGAGCGTGCGACTTCTTAACCCCGCCATCGAGCCGCTCACGCCATCACAACCGCAGATACCCAAGGGCGTTGCACTGGCGTTGCTTGCCGGCTTGGCCGTCGGACTGGGTGCCGCGATGGGCCTCGAGCTGCTCGACCGGCGCGTGCGTAGCCCTGAAGACGTGATCTCGATCGAAGGCGTGCCGGTTCTGGGTGTGCTGCACCCCGTCGGCTCCAAGGTGCCTGTCTTCCGCAGGCTGGCGCTCGGTGGCATGCCGCGTCCGGCAGCCCTGCCCATGGGAGCACGATGATGCGAATGAGCGTCGCTACCGTTCCGACGCTGCCGCGTGCGAATCGCACGATCGGCGCGATCCTGATGGACGCAGGGCTGCTCTCGGCGGAGGACGCCGAGCAGATCCTGCGCCTGCAGCGCCAGAACAACCTGCGCTTCGGCGAGGCCGCGATCCGGCTGGGCCTGCTCACCGAGGCCGACATCCAGTACGCGCTGGCCCGCCAGTTCGACTATGCGTATCTGCGCATGAGCGAACACAAGGCGGTGAGCGAGGAAGTCATCGCGGCTTACCAGCCTTTCAGTGCCACGGTGGAGCGACTGCGCGCGGTGCGCAGCCAGCTCATGCTGCGCTGGTTCGACAAGGCCGAGCACCGGCAGACGATGGCCATCGTGGGGCCGTCTCGCAACGACGGCCGCAGTTATCTGGCCGCCAACCTGGCGGTGGTGTTTGCGCAGCTCGGAGAGCGCACGCTGCTCATCGACGCCGACATGCGCCAGCCGCGCCAGCACGAGCTGTTCATGCTGCAGAACAAGGTGGGTCTGTCGACGCTGCTGGCACACCGCTCGCGCGAGGAAGCCATCGTGCGCATCACCGATTTGGTCGGTCTTTCGGTGCTGCCGGCCGGCCCCGTGCCGCCCAATCCGTCGGAACTGCTCAACCGCCCGGCCTTCGACGAGCTGATCTCGCACGTTCGTTCTTCCTACGACGTGGTACTGATCGACACCCCGAGCCTGTCGAGCGGCGAAGATGCCGCCATGATTGCGGTGCGCACCGGCGCCGTGTTGGCCGTGGCCCGCACCAAGCAAACTCGCGTGGCCGCCTTCGACGACATGGTGGTCGGTCTCACCAACGCCGGCGTGGCAGTCGTCGGCACGGTGCTCAACGATGTCCCGCTGAAGAAACCCGCCAAGTGAGTTCCCCTGCTTTTCCGCTCGAATCGCGTTCATCCTGGCTTGGTGCTCCGAATGCCGGCTGGGTGATCGCGCTGCTCGGCTGGGCGGCGATATACCTGCCGGTGTACTGGTGGGCGGGCAACACGATCTGGCAGTCCGACGAACACGCGCACGGCCCGATCGTGCTGGCTGTGCTGGTGTGGCTGCTGTGGGGCTTGCGCGAGTCGCTCGCGCAGTCTCCGGATGAAATGCAGTCGGGCTGGGGATGGGGTTGGCCGGTGCTGGCTTTCGGCCTGTTGCTCTACGTGCTGGGGCAGGTCCTCAATTTTTCGATTTTCCTGTTCGCTTCACAGACCTTCGTGCTGGCTGGCGCGCTGCTGCTCCTGAAGGGTACGCGCGCTCTGCGCCTAGCTTGGTTCCCGATTTTTTACACCATCTTCATGATCCCGCTGCCGGGCGTGCTGGTGGACGCAATCACCGGGCCGCTCAAGCAGTGGATATCTGCGATCGTCGAAAACATTCTTTACGGCGTGGGCTATCCGATCGCCCGTACCGGCGTGGTCATCGTCGTCGGCCAATACCAGATGCTCGTGGCCGACGCCTGCTCGGGCCTGAATTCCATGTTCAGCCTCTCGGCGCTGGGCACGGTGTTCATGTACCTGATGGCGCGCAAGAGCGTGCTGCACAACGCCATCATGCTGGCGTCGATCCTGCCGATCGCTTTCGCGTCGAACATCATCCGCGTGATCATTCTGGTGCTGATCACCTACCACTTCGGCGATGAGGCGGGGCAGGGCTTCCTGCACGGCGCGGCCGGCATGGTGCTGATGCTGGTGGCGCTGGTGATCTTCTTCCTGCTCGACGCGCTGCTGGCCTGGGTTCTCGGCGCACGCCGCAAACCGGCAGCCACCGCCTGACCCTGCGTTTCGGCCGGGAGAGCGTTCATGCCTGAGCACCTACGGGCCCTCGTCGTCATCCTCGTGTTTGCCAGCGTGGTGTTCGCGCTGGGACGGCGGCCCGCCTGCGACTTTTCGGTCGCTCCCCAGGATTTCACGCGCCGGCGCAACTTGTGGATAGCGGTGACGGTCATCGCATTTGTTTCGCACAACTATTGGCTGTTCGCCGGCTTTACCGGGCTGGTGCTGTTGATGGCGGGGCGAAAGGAAGCCAACGTCGTGGCGCTTTTCGTGTGGCTGCTGTTTGCAGTGCCTGCTTTTTTCAAGGAGGTTCCCGGCTTCGGTGTCATCAACTATCTGATGACGATGGAATACATACGGCTGCTGACGATCAGCCTGCTGGTCCCCGCCTACATCGGTCTGCGCAGGCAAGCTCGGGTCGAGCGGAGCGGTTGGTTACCGACCGACTATCTGCTCTTGGTCTACATGCTGATCCAGCTGACGCTGCGCTTAAACGTAGATACCGCCACTAATACCGCGCGCTACGCTGTCTACGCGCTGCTCGACGTCGGTCTGCCCTATTACGTAGCCAGCCGGTCCTTGCGTGAGCTCAGCCAGTTCCGGGACGTCGCCATGAGCTTCGTGGTAGCGGCCATGGTGCTTGCACTGATCGGGATTTTTGAATCAGTGAAATGGTGGCTGCTGTACTCGAGCCTGGAAAGGGCGCTGGATGCGAAGTGGGGGTACAGCAACTACCTCGGCCGCACGGCCATCCTGCGCGCCCAGGCCAGCACGGGTCAACCCATCGTCTTCGGTTATGTGATGGTGGTGGCGCTGGCGCTATATGCCTACCTCCGTTGCTGCGTCAAAAGCCGGGCACTTTGGTGGCTGGGTTTTGCCCTTCTCGGCGGTGGGCTGCTCGCCTCGTACTCCCGCGGGCCTTGGGTTGGCGCTGCGGTAGCCCTCGTCGTGTTCCGATTGGCCGGGCCGAATGCGGTGGGCGGGCTCTTCAAGGCGGCCCTCGTTGTGGGTGCAATTTGCGCGCTCGTGCTTGTGTCGCCGATGGGCGATACCGTGATCGACCTGCTGCCCTTTATAGGAACGGTGGACAAAAACAACGTGGACTACCGACAGGAGTTGTTGACGACCGGAGTGCGATTGATCCTGCAAGAACCGTGGTTTGGAGTCACCGGTTTCATGAATCAGTTGGTAGACAACGAACTGGTCATCGGCGGCATGGTCGATCTGGTCAATACTTTCCTTGCGATCGGCCTAGCCTATGGCGTGATCGCGCTGGCCTGCTTCGTCGGTGTCTTTGCGGTCACTGCGCGCAGCGCTTACAACGCGATGCGCCGTTTGCCGAACCCGCAAGACGAGGTTCGCATGCTCGGCTGCGGCATCTTGGCTTGCTTTGCAGGCATCGGCGTGACCATCTTCACCACCAGCAGCATCACCGTTATACCGGTCATCTACTGGATCATGGCCGGCGTCGGCGCCGGCTACGTCGCGATGCTGCGCCGGCAGGCTGCGAGCCGCACTGCGGACCGGCAGGGCCTTGCCGCTGCGTCCGCGCGCTCCCGTCGCTTCGTGCCGCGAGCGGGCGCGCGTGTTTCATGACGCTTGGCCCGCATTTAAGCGCGCGAGTCCTACCGAGCTTCTTCGTTTCGTTGTGCATGGTTGGGTCGGCTGCTTGGGCACAAGCCGCGCAAGTTCCTGACGCGAGCGCCTCACGGCCCAGCGCTGCCGATGCATGGCCTGAGCATGTCGTCGATTGGCGTGACACCCACGTTGACTTGTCTTTTCTGAACGAAGACGAAAAGCCGGCTGGACGGCGTGGCTTCGTTCGTGCGCAGGGTGATGCGCTGATGTTCGGCGATGGCAGCACGGCCCGCTTCTGGGGCACCAACCTGACGGCAGCGGCGCTGTTCGGCACCGAGCCGCAGGCGGTACGGCAACAGGCCCGGCGCCTGTCGCGGCTGGGCTTCAACCTGGTGCGGCTCCATCATCATGATTCGCACTGGGTCAAGCCCAACATCTTCGGCCCCGCCGGCCCGCGCGACACGCGCCGTCTCGACCCGACCATGCTCGAGCGCATCGATTGGTGGGTCAAATGCCTGAAGGACGAGGGCATCTACGTCTGGCTCGATCTCCACGTGCAGCGCCAGTTGCGCGCCGGCGACGCCATTGCCGGCTTCGACGAGATCGCCAAGGGCCGACCCGGGGCCGAGTTCAAAGGCTACAACTATGTGAACCCAGACATCCGGCAGGCGATGCAGCGCTTCAACGAGGCGTACCTAGGCCATGTAAACACCCACACCGGTCTCGCATACAAGGACGATCCGGCCATTGTTGCGGTGCTCGTCACCAACGAGAACGACCTGACGCACCACTTCGGCAACGCGCTATTGCCGAACAAGAACGTGCCGCACCACACCGCAGCCTACCTGCGCGAAGCGCAAGCCTTTGCCCGTACCCATGATCTGCCTGAAAGGCGGGTGTGGCGCTCTTGGGAGCCGGGGCCTTCAAAGCGCTTTCTCAATGACCTGGAGCATCGCTTCAATGCAAAGATGATCGCCCACCTGCGCCGCATCGGCGTCAAGGTACCGATCGTCACCACCAGTCTGTGGGGCGCGCAGATGGCATCGCTGCCGGCGCTGACCGACGGCGACATGATCGATGTCCACGCCTACGAGACGCCTGGCCCTCTGGCGCGTGACCCGCGCACCGCCGCCAATGTGGTGCACCTGATCGCCACTGCGCAGGTTGTCGACAAGCCGGTGTCGGTGACCGAATGGAACATGAGCCCTTTTCCTGCCGCAGACCGGCATGTGCTGCCGCTGTACATGGCTGCCAATGCAAGCCACCAGGGCTGGGATGCGTTGATGCAGTACGCGTACGCGCAGACGCCGCTGCAGCAACCGGGCCCGCCGTCGAACTGGCACGCCTTCAACGATCCTGCGCTGCTGTCCGGCCTGCCCGCGGCCGCTCTGCTGTTTCGGCAGGGGCATGTGCAGGCGGCGCAGACCGTCCGTGTTTTGCAGCCCACTGCGTCGCAGTTGTTCGACGAGGGCCTCACGGCCGGCGGCACGGCAGCCATGCGCATCGCCGCCGAGGGCGGCCGGCTGCTTACCGTGCTGCCCGAGGTGCCGCAGTTGCCTTGGCTGCGACCGGGCGTCGCCCCGATCGCTGCACGGCATGTTGACGACGGCGTGCGGCAACTCGCCGATATGCGCCGGAGCGAACTGCGGTCCGATACCGGCGAACTGTGGCGCAATTGGAAGCAGGGTATCTTCACCATCGAAACGCCTCGCACCCAGGCAGCGCTCGGCCGCATTGGCGGCCGTAGCATCGACCTCCCGCAGGTACGCATCGCTCTGACCAACGCTCAGGCGAGCATTGCGGTGCAAAGCCTCGACGGCAAGCCGATCGACGCCGCACACAAACTGTTGGTGTCGATGGCAACCGCGTCGTTGCCGAAGGGGCCGAAGCAAGGGCCGTTCTTCACCGAGCCGGCCGTGGGTGTGATCGAGATCGAGGCCGCGGCTGGCATGGTGCTGCAGCCCGGACCGCATGGAGCCGCGGGCGACAGTGATCCGCAGCTCGACTATGTAGACGGGAAGTACACACTCCGCTTCGCTGGCAAGAATGTGGTGCAGTGGGTCGTGCTGAGCAGACCGGAACGGACCGCACCATGAGCCAGGCGGCAACCACGCTGAGCTTGAAGCTTCGCACCTTTCGTGCTGCTGGCTGGACGGTGGGTGGACATGCGGCCAGCCAGTTGCTTCGCTTCGGCAGCAACCTGATCCTCACCCGGTTGCTGTTTCCGGAGGTGTTCGGGCTCATGGCCATCATCCAGGCGGTGATGATGGGCGTGGCCATGCTGTCGGACATCGGCGTGACTCAGAGCATCATCCGCAGCAACCGCGCGCACGACGAGCGGTTCATGAACACGGCCTGGACGATTCAGATCGCCAAGGGCGTGTTCATGTGGTTGGTGCTGTGCCTGATTGCCGCACCGCTGGCCGCCGCCTACGACGAGCCCTTGTTGGCGTGGATGCTGCCTGTGGCCGGGCTCGCAGCGGTCATCTCTGGCTTCTATTCAACCAATGGCGCGATGGCCTCGCGAAATATCGACGCCAAGCGGATCACGTTCATTTCGATCGGCGGTCACATACTGACCGTTATGGCCACGGTCCTTCTGGCATGGTACGACCCCACGCCCTGGGCGCTCGTGTGGGGCAACCTCATCGGTGCCTCGGTGCAGATGCTGGCGAGCCACGTGTTGCTGCCGGGCGCGCGCAACCGTTTTGCCTGGGAGCGGCAGTCGGCACGCGACATCATTTCCTTCGGTGGAGCGGTGCTGTTGAGTTCGTCTCTTACCTTCTTTGCCGGCGAAGGCAACAAGCTCGTCGCGGGTTTGCTGCTCGACATGCGCATGCTGGGTCTGCTCGGGCTGGCCAGCACGCTCAACCTCGTCATCTGGAGCGCAATTCAGTTGGTTGGCAGCCGGGTGCTGTATCCGGCCTACTCCGAAGTGATGCGGACCGAGCCGGCGCGGCTCTCCAGCATCGTCGAGCGTTCGCGCTTAGTTCAAGTGCTGCCGACGTGGAGCGCCGCCTTGTTCTTCGCCGTTTTTGGGCGGCAGGTCATCGAGTTCTTGTACGACCCTCGCTACGCCGATGCTGGCGTTATCCTGCAGATTCAGGCGCTAGGTCTCATGGCAGGTGTGCTGTCGATGTCATACACCGGCGTCCTTTGGGCGGCTGGCAAGATTGGATTAAGCACGGCCCTGTTGGCCGCACAAGGTGTTCTGCAAATCGGCGGCATGTTCGTTGGCAGCCAGATTGCAGGCCAATTCGGTGTGCTAGTTGGCATCGCGCTGTCCGGGGTACTTATGTACCCAATTACCGCAGCGGTTTATGCCCGCCAAGAACTGTTCCACGCCAAGGTAGATGTGCCGGTGATACTTGCGTCGATCGCGGCAGCAGTCGGAGTGGTGCTGAGTAACGACTGGACGGGGGCGCGCGCATGGTGAGTGCACCCGATGACAGGTCGTCCGGTCTCGCATGCAGGATGCGCGTCGGTGCGCTCACGCTGACAGTTCCGCCGACGGCATCTCTTCTCCGCTCTCCTCCGTCGAGTCGAAACAAGGCCTCACAATGAAGGTCAGGGTAGTGCGACGCATGGGTGTCATCGTGCCGAACCACGTTGCCGTCCACAGCGGCTTGGCGGTCGAGCGCGGATACCGAACGATACGGATACAGCCGCCTCACATGACCAGACTCGCGTCTCGGATTGGTCCACGGCGTATGCAGAGTAGATTATGAGAATTGCTTTCTTGATCGGCTCGGTCGACGTTGGCGGCGGTAACTACGTGGTGTGTCAACACGCCATGCATGCCGCAGCTATGGGTCATGAAGTCGCCGTGGTCGTGCAGACCTCTTTCACGAAAGCCCAGCTTGCTTGGCATCCAGGCTTCGAGCAGTTGCGCTTGATACCACTCGATCAGCTGCGCAGCGAGCGTTTCGATATTGCGGTGGCGACTTTCTGGAAAACTGTGTCGGAACTGCACCGGTTGAACGCCGGGCAGTATGTCTATTTCGTTCAATCGATCGAATCTCGCTTCTACCCTGCTGAACAAGTGCACATGAGGCGGTTGGTGGACCGTACTTACGATCTGCGCCTGCCATCCATCACCGAAGCCACCTGGATTTGCGAGCATCTGCGGCATTTCCATGGCAGCGAGTGCCTGCTGGCGCGCAACGGCGTCCGCAAGGATATTTACACGCCGCACGGCGAACGCCACGCCCCGCGTATCTCGGGGCGGTTGCGTGTGATGGTGGAGGGAAGCTTCGGCGTGCCATTCAAGAACACGGCGCGCACGGTTCGTCAGGTGCGGCGGGCTCGCCCATGGCAGAGTTGGCTTCTCACGACGACCGGAATGTCATGGTATCCAGGAGTCGATCGCGTGTTCTCACAACTGCCGATCGCCGAGGTGCCGAAGGTTTATCGGTCATGCGATGTGATCGTCAAGCTGAGCTTTGTGGAAGGCATGTTCGGCCCGCCGATGGAAATGTTTCACTGTGGGGGAACTGCTATCGTTTATGACGTGTCCGGACACGACGAATACATCGTTCACGGAAACAATGCGCTCGTTGCGCCGATGCACAACGAAGCTGCCGTGCTGGACCATCTGCGCCGACTCCAAGATTCGCCGCGGCTTCTCGAAGATTTGAAATCCGGTGCGATCGAGACGGCGTCGAAATGGCCGGATTGGCCGCAGAGCTCCGCACGATTTCTCGAACATCTTGAGACTTGCTACGCGGCACCGAAGGTTTCGAGGCAGTGGCTGGAAGAAGCAACGCGCGAATTGCGTGAATACTTCCAAGCTCAATCGCAGAGTGCGACGTTCGTCAAAGAAGGTCGTCGCCGCTTCGGATGGTTGCGTCGTCTTAAGAAGGACACGCGCGTCTATACAAACTTGCTTCGGTACATTGCCGATGGCTATCGATGAAGCAAGTCTGTTGCAGCGCATTTGTCGTAGATCGTGTTATCAAAAGGAGTATCAGTTGACTAACGACTGGTCGGCTCTGTGGATGCTGTCCGCAGCCGTATGCGGCCGCAGTGGCCTGGGCGCTCTCAAGCGCAGAATTGTCTTCATGGTCGAATCTTCCAAGGTCACCGGACCGCTTCAGGCGTTGCTGCATCCGACGCCCGGCAGCCCTCTTCAGCGTGCGATGGAGCAGCGCCCGGACATGGCCGGTGTCGTCGTGTGGCCCTATGTCTGCGCCAACTGGAGCACGGCTGAGCGCCTGCGACGCGTCGCCGGTCACTTCACCGTCATCGAAACCCGGCTACCTGTGCTTGATTTCTCCGCCCAAGCCAGTTTGGTGCTTGCCGACCTGAGTCCCGTTTTCGAAAGTTTAGGCGTCGTACTCGATCGGCCGAAGTGGTTCATGCGGGAGGGACAGATGGCACTCAACCTGTTTCTTGGTGACGTTCGAATCTACTCGCTGGCTTTTTCGCTAGATATTGAGGAAGGACGCACGATCGCCCATGTCGGAGCGATCCAAGGCGTCGCCACCGAAGGCATCCAAGCAGACTACAAGGAACTGACCAAAGCCCTGCACGGGATGCGGCCGCGCGATTTTCTTGTTGAACTGTTCCGCATTTTCTGCCGCTGTGCCGGCGTCGTGACCATCCTTGCCGTGGCCGATGCCAGCCGCCAGCACCGCAGCGCCTACTTCGGTGCCGCCAAGGCGGAGAAGCTGACGCCGAACTACGATGAAATATGGGTTGAGCGCGGGGGCGTGCAGTCGACGCCCGATTTCTTCCTGCTCGGCCTGCAGACCCCTGCAAAGGATCTGGAAGAGATCCCCTCGAAGAAGCGGGCGATGTACCGGCGTCGTTATGAGTTCCTGGCCTCGCTTGAGGATCGCATGCATGAAGCGCTCGGTCAGCCTCCCGGCATGAGTGCGTCACCGCGGGTCGCCGGGCCGGCGCTGGGCGTCTTGGCGGCATGACGCGAAGGAACGGTTCGAGCGACTGGATTGGTCATTGCGCATGAGCAGCGATCCCGCTGAAGCGAAAGAGCAATCGGGGAACGAATGGAGGCCTGTAGATTCGCTCGTTGCCAGCATCCGCATGTACCAGCGCTATCGCGAGCAAGCAGGCTTGCGCGCCAGGTTGCTGCGAAGAGCAGCGCGGATCACGCATGCTTTCTGGAGCATCGTGACCGCTTCGGACATCCGTCCGCAGGCTCGACTGGGACAGGGCTTGCGCATGCCGCACCCAACGGGTGTTGTCATTCATCACGATGCGGTCATTGGGGATGACTGCATCCTCATGCAGCAAGTGACGATCGGCCAGTTGACCAAGCCGGGTGCGCCGGTTCTCGGCTGCAATGTCTATGTCGGTGCAGGTGCCAAGGTGCTCGGCGCCATCACGATCGGCGACGGTGCGCGCATTGGTGCGAATGCCGTCGTCCTGACCAGCCTTCCGCCTCATTGCACCGCGATAGGCATCCCTGCAAGGATCGTCAGAACCGACGATTCCGGACAGGACGGCATCGCTCAGTGACCCGTTGTTTGTATTGCGGCGCTGAAATGCGAAACGCCGGCGGGGTCCGCGTTGCCCCCCGCAGCCCAAAAGCCGACGTCATATCGGCTGTTGCGAGACAGGCTGTGTCGCCGAGCGGGCCAGTGATCGATTCGCACCAACTGCTCGGAAGCGTCGAGGACTCGGCTATGCACCGGATTGAGGTAAGCGATGCGCAGCCGGCGCGGTTTCTGGGCGAGCGTTTGGTCCAGTCCGCCAATCACGCTTGTCATCGTTCCTTCGCCGAAGGGATGAAACATGAAAATCACGGTCGTTTCGGCATGCGCATAACTTTCGGCCGACTGACAAACAAATTCGACATTGCGGTCACGCCAGCGGTCCTTGACGCGATTTCGATCGGCCTGCTCGACCAAGCTCGCTTCGATTTCAACGCCGATGGCGCGTTTGACGCCGAGCCACGCGGCACTGAACACGGTGCGCCCCAGCCCGCAGCCCAAGTCGACGAACACGTCGTTCGCTCCAAGGCCAATGTGACGCAAGATCCGAAAGAGGATGTTGTAAGGAACCGGCGTGTAGTGAACCCGAAAATTTGGGTGATCTGCCATTCCAACGGCGGGGTGATACCCGAACGTCGAGATGCCCAACCGCAGATCCCAGAAATGGTCGTAGGGATGCATGGCTCGATCCTTGAGCCCCAAACCTTTCAGCGCCGCCACCATCCTGGTCCTTTCAAGAAGAAGCCGCAGTTGCCTGTAGCGGGCGGAAGTGTGCCGGGAAAGTACAGCGCCGTCGTCCCCCTTGGTCTGGGTGCAGCCGCCTGTGCACAGACAGCATTTCCCATCCCAACGAAGTATTGATCCATGGAGGCCAATCACGTTTCAGCTGATGGCACGCTTGGCACCGGCGCATGCTGTGCCGTACCGAAGGGCGCCGCAAACTCGCCATTGGCCGTCGACATATCCGTCATTGTCGTCAACTACAACACTGCGCATCTGCTGCACGATATGCGCACGGCACTGGTTGCATCGCGCGGTGATCTGAACTTGGAAACGATCGTCATCGACAACGCGTCTCGCGACGATTCTCTGGATTTGCTGAAGCGTGACTTTGGCGAGGTCGAGCTGATGGTCAATCAAACCAACGTCGGGTTCGGGCGCGCCAATAACCAAGGTTTGACGCTTGCCAAGGGCCGCTACATCCTGCTGCTGAACACCGATGCGTTCGTGGCACCCGACACGCTGCACAAGACGGTGAGTTACATGGATGCGCATGCGGACGTCGGCGTCTTGGGCGTGCGGCTCGTCGGCCGCGACGGCTTGCTGCAGCCGAGCTGCCGCTATTTCCCCACGCCCTGGAATGTGTTCCTCGCTCGCACAGGGCTGTCGCGCTATTTTCCGAGCGTGCGCATGGTCGATGATCTCGAATGGGACCACACCTCGGTACGCGAATGCGATTGGGTGACTGGTTGCTACTACCTGGTACGCCGCGAAGTGATCGATCAGGTCGGTCTGTTCGATCCGCGCTATTTCCTGTATTGCGAAGAGATGGACCATTGCCGAGCGGTCAAGCGGGCTGGGTGGAAGGTGGTTTACTTTGGCGACACGAGCGTTGTCCACTTGGGCGGCGAAAGCGCCAAGTCCGATGGTCAACTCACCTCGGCCGGCAAGCAGATCTCCGCTTTGCAGGTTGAGAGCGAACTGCTCTTTTTTCGCAAGCACTATGGGCTGCTCGGCGTTTGCGGCTCGGTGCTGCTGTCGACGGCTACGGATGTGGCCTTGATTTTGAAGTCCTGGTTCAAGCGGTCGGCAACGCCGCGGGTCGAAGCCGGCCACTTGAAAACTCTATGGAGCCTGTGCCTGAGAACCCGCGTGGGTTCGAGGCCGACGCGGTGAATCGCTCCAACATCGGGGTGGTGGTCATTGGCCGCAACGAAGGCGAACGCCTGGGCCGCTGTCTGCGCTCGGTGCAGTCAGGTACAGCGGCAGTGGTGTATGTCGACTCCGGCTCGTCAGACGACTCGGCCATGCTCGCTCGCGCTATAGGCGTGGAGGTGCTCCTGCTCGACATGAGCCGGCCCTTCACGGCGGCACGGGCTCGCAACACAGGCTTGCGCCGCTTGCATGAACTGCAACCTGACGTGCAATACGTTCAATTCATCGACGGCGATTGCGAACTGATCGGAGACTGGCTCGCAACCGCAAGCCGCTTTCTCGATGAACATTACGACGTGGCCGTGGTGTGCGGCCGGCTGCGCGAGCGCTTCCCGCAGCGTTCCATCTACAACCTCCTGTGCGACATGGAATGGAACCGGCCTGCAGGCGAGGTGCGGGCCTGCGGCGGCATCGCCATGATGCGTGTCGAGGCGCTGGCGGCCGTGGGCGGTTTTCGGGAAGACCTGATCGCCGGCGAAGAGCCCGAGTTGTGCGTGCGGATCCGTGCCGGGGGCGCACGGATCTGGCGCTTGGCCGACGAAATGGCTTGGCACGACGCCGCGATGCTGCATTTCGGGCAGTGGTGGCGGCGCGCCACACGAGCCGGCTATGCCTATGCCGAGGGGTCATTGCTGCACGGGAGTTCGCCCGAGCGCCACTATGTGCCCGAAGCACGGCGCGCTCTGCTCTGGGGTGCGGTGCTGCCGCTGCTCATCGCCGTGCTGTCACTGCACAGTCCGTCCTGGTGGGTACTGCTGCTGCTCTATCCGGCGCAGATGCTGCGCCTGGCCTGGCGCGACGGCATCGGCCAGCGCGAGCGGCGCTGGCGGGCGGTGTTCCTGGTGCTGTCACGTTTCCCGGAAGCGCAGGGCATGCTCAGGTTCTGGCTCAACCGTTGGCGCAGGCAGCGCGGCGCGTTGATCGAATACAAGTAGCGCGAGCATGCAAGTGTCAGCTCATGCGCCGAGTGCGGCGCCCGTCGTGGCTTATCTGGGGCCGGAGATTCCGGCGTTGTCGGCCACTTTCGTTCACGAAGAACTGCTGGCGTTGGAGCGACGCGGCGTGAAGGCGGTGCCCTTTTCGGTTCATCGGCCGGCACATCCCGCTACGGCTCAGACCTCGCTGGCAACGCGCACGTGCGTCTTGTATGACGGTTCGCCGACACGGGCCGTGTTGCAAGCGCTTGCCGCGCTGCCGCACTTCGGTCGCGGCAGCTTGGAGTCGTTCTCGTGGCTGCTGAGCGACATGCTCACTGTCAGGCCGTGGCGGTTGCAGGCCTGGAAGCTTGGCTACCAGTGGCTCGCCGCCGCCCACCTGGCCCGGCTGCTGCAGGACGCGGGCTGCACGCACCTGCACGTGCATTTCGCGCATGTGCCCACGCAGATCGGCATGTATGCGGCCGCCTTCACCGGGCTGCCCTTCACAGTGATGGCGCACGCCAACGACATCTTCGAGCGCGCGCTGCTGCTGCCGCAAAAGGCGCGCCGAGCGCAGAAGATGCTGACCATCTCTCACCACAACGTCGCGTACCTGCGCTCGCTCGGCCTGCCGGCCGATAAATTGGCGGTCGTGCGCTGTGGCGTGAGTTTTCCGGCGCGGGCCGACCGGCCCAGCTTCGAGAAACGTCCGCGCTATCGCGTCGGCACGTTGGGTCGTCTGGTCGAGAAGAAGGGGGTCGACGATCTGCTGCGTGCCATGACGAGGCTCCGCCCTGGCACGGAAGTCGAGTTGAGCATTGCTGGCGACGGCCCGCTGCGCACCGAGCTCGAAGCGTTGACCCGGCAACTCGGCCTGCACGACCGCGTCCGTTTCGAAGGGGCGCTCGACCATGCGGCGGTCACGCCCTGGCTGCACACGCTCGATGCCTTCGTGCTGGCCTGCAAGACCGACGCGCAGGGCGACATGGACGGCATTCCGGTGGTGCTCATGGAAGCCATGTCGCAGTGCGTACCCGTCTTGTCCACGCGCTTATCAGGCATCCCGGAGCTGGTAGTGCACGAGCGCACCGGTCTGCTCGCTTCGCCCGCCGACCCGGCCAGCCTGGCCGAGCAATTGCAACGCCTGCTCGACGAGCCCCTGCTGCGCGAACGCCTGGCCACGGCGGCGCAGGCGCATGTCGAGGCCGAATTCGGGCAAGCCGTGAACATCGATCGTCTGATGACGCACTGTGGCCTCGTGCCTGCTGCGGCAGACTCCCACCCTTCGCAAAGCCCCGGCTCCATGAACCGCCGATACGTCCTCATTTCGCCCTGCCGCAACGAAGCCGATTTCATGCGGCAGACGCTCGATACCGTGGTCGCGCAGTCGATGCGTCCTGCGCGCTGGGTCATCGTCGACGACGGCTCTACCGATGCCACGCCGGCCATCCTGGCCGAGTACCAGGCGCGGCACGACTGGATCACCGTGGTCACGCGCAAGGACCGTGGGCGCAGGGCGGTGGGCCCGGGCGTGATCGAGGCCTTCTATGCCGGCTTCGATTCCATCGACCCGAACGACTACGACTATCTGTGCAAGCTCGACCTCGACCTGAGTCTGCCGCCGCGCTACTTCGAGCTGCTGATGCAGCGCATGGAAGCCGATCCCCGGCTCGCCACCTGCAGCGGCAAGGCCTATGTGCGCAAGGGCGATGCGCTGGTCAACGAGAACCACGGCGACGACATGTCGCTCGGCATGACCAAGTTCTACCGCGTGCAGCGGTTCCAGCAGATCGGCGGCTTCGTGCGAGAGGTCATGTGGGACGGCATCGACTGCCACCGCTGCCGCATGCTGGGGTACAGCGCCCGCAGTTGGGACGATCCCGACCTGCGCTTCATCCACCTGCGGCCCATGGGCTCGAGCCAGACAGGCATCCTCACCGGCCGCATGCGTCACGGCTTCGGCCAGTACTTCATGGGTACCGGCTTTGTCTACATGCTGGCCAGCGCGCTGTTTCGCGTTCGCGAGGCGCCGGTTGTCGTGGGCAGCGCGGCCATGCTGTGGGGCTGGCTGAAGAGCGCGCTGGAAGGCAAGCCCCGCTACGACGACCTGGCGTTTCGCCGCTTCCTGCGGCGCTATCAGTGGCGTGCCCTGATGGTCGGCAAGGAAAGAGCCCTGGCCGAGATTTACCGGGAGCAGGGCGTTGCAGCCGGACTTCAACCGTGAGGTCTATTGCCTGCTCGGCCTGCCCTTCGACGCGCTCGGCCAGGACGCCGCGGTGCAGCGGGTTCAGCAGGCCGCGCGCGAGCGCAAGCCGTGTTTCCTGTCTACGCCCAATCTCAACTTCGTGATCGCGGCGCAAACCGACGCGGCGTTTCGCAACTCGGTGTTGCACAGCGATCTGAGCATCGTGGACGGCATGCCGCTGGTCTGGGTGGCGCGCCTGCTCGGGCTGCCGCTGCGCGAACGAGTGGCCGGTGCCAGTGTGTTCGAACGCCTGCGGCGCAGCGCGGGCACGCCCATCAAGCTCTTTTTCTTCGGCGGTGCCGACGGTGTGGCCCGTGCCGCATGCGAGCGCTTGAATGCCGAGCCGGGCGCATTAAGGTGCGTCGGTTTCGACGCGCCCGGCTTCGAGTCGGTTCAAGCGATGAGCGGCGAAGAGCGCATCGCCAAGGTCAACGCTGCTGGCGCCGATTTCGTGGTCGTGGCGCTGGGCGCGCGCAAGGGGCAGGCGTGGATCGAACACAACCGCTCGCGCTTGAACGCGCCAGTGATCAGCCACCTGGGCGCCGTGATGAACTTCGTGGCCGGCAACGTGAAGCGTGCGCCGCCCTGGCTGCAACGCGGCGGGCTCGAATGGGTGTGGCGCATCAAGGAAGAGCCAGCCTTGTGGCGGCGCTATGGGAGCGACGGGCTGGCGTTTGCCGCCTTGCTGGTGCGGCGCGTCCTGCCGCTTGCACTGCAATCCTTGCTCCGGCGGCCGAGCGGGCAACAACTCGCCTCTGCGAAAGTCAGTCTCGAAGAGGGCTCGCAAGCTGCCGTGCTACGTCTGGAGGGTGCGTGGACGGCGGCAAATCTCGCGCCGCTGCGCAAGGCCTTCACCGACGCGGCCGGCAACCGCCAGCCCTTGCGCCTCGATCTGTCTGGCGTTTCGCACCTCGACAGTGCGGCGATTGCGCTGATGAGCCTGCTCTGGGCCAGCCGCACCGGCAATCCCGGTGACGCGCTCCTTTCCGGCGTGCAGCCTCGGGTGCGTCGCCAGATCGAACTTTCATGTTCGACCTATCTACTCGCTGAATGACCTCCAATTTCTTGAAGTCGCTTCGCAATCGGCTCAGCATCGCCCGCCTGAGGGGCTGGGCCGCGTGGTGGGCTATCGCCAAGCCGGAGCCGGTTGCGACCGATTCGGCCCTTCGCCTGCTCATCCTGCCGAGCGACCCGTGGACCCTGATCGGCGCAAAGGGCGACGAGGCGATGATGATGGCGGTGACCTCGCAGCTCCGCGTCAAGCATCCGCACTTGACCGTCGGTGTCGTCACCGCGACGCAGCAAGCTCGAAAGGCCGCCGAAGGCCTGGGCATGATTGCCGTGCCGGCCTGGAGTTCTCACTTCGCGCGGGACTACGCCAACATGCGTCGGTTTCACCCGAACCGCGTTGCTATCGTCGGCGCCGATGTGATGGACGGCTACTACAGCCCCGTACTCACCGCCAAGCTGCTGGTCCTGGCCGATGCGATGGCGCGCCGCGGGGTCAGGGCGGTGATCCTCGGCTTCAGTTTCAACGCCAAGCCGAGCAGCTTGCTCAAGGCCGTGTTCAACCGTCTGAGCCCCGAGGTCGCCGTCAACGTGCGCGACAAGGTGTCCCTGGAGCGTTTGCGCAGCTTCTGCCGAACGCCGGCCACGCTGGTAGCCGATGCAGCATTCATGCTCGAGCCGGCCGAGCTCACGGCGGACATCTCTGCGATGCACGTCTGGGCATCGAGCCGCCGGGCGGCGGGCGATCGGGTGTTGGGCTTCAACATCCACCCGATGCTCGTGCGCTCGTCCAATGCCGAGGACATCGCTGCGCTTGTGCGCGCCGCGGTTGATGCCTTGCGAACGGTCATGGCCCTGCGCGCCGTGTCGGTCCTGCTGATCTCGCACGATTACCGCGGCGCACAGAGCGACGACGCGTGCCTCGAGCCGCTTCATCGTGCGCTGGCCGACGAATTGGGCGCGCGCCTGATGTATTGCACGCGCAAGTTCAGCGCAGCCGAGCTCAAGGCCATTGCCGGCGAGATGGACGCCGTGGTCACGGGACGAATGCACTTGGCCATCGCAACGCTGGGCATGGGCAAGCCGGTGGCGGCTCTGACTTATCAGGACAAGTTTCACGGGCTTTTCGAGCATTTCGACTATCCCGAGAAGTACTTGCTGGCCCCCGCAGCGCTTGCCGATGGCGAGTCGCTGGTCCGCATGATGTGCGAGTTGATCGACGAACTGCCGGCCCTCACGGCGAAGGTCGCGGAGCGATTGCCGGCGGTCATCGAGGCGTCGCGCCGCAACGTCGACGCCTTGCTTCGGGAGGCGCGATGACGGCCGGCCGGTTCGGCATACGCCAAGTGGTCGACGAGGGCTTTTGCGTCGGCTGCGGCGCCTGTGCGGCCGCAGCCCGCGATCCCGCCGTGATGCGCTGGACGCCTTTCGAGCTTTATCAAGCCGACCTGGCGCCGCTGAGCGAGCGTGCAGTCGATGCGCTTTCGCCGGTGTGCCCTTTCTCGGACGATGCTCTCGACGAGGACCGATTGGCCGAACAACTGTGGCCCGACATGCCCGCGGCTCGGCCAGGAGTGATCGGGCGTTATCTGAGCGTGGGGGCGGGGAGGGTCGTCGATGAAGGTCTCGTCAAGCAGTCGAGCTCCGGCGGGCTGACCAGCTACGTGCTGCGGCAACTGCTCGAACGCGGGCTCGTGGATGGAATCATCCATGTAGGCAACACGGAAGGGGGCCCGAACGGCGCGGAAGGCCCGCTTATGGGCTACCGTTTGTCGTACCGAGCGGAAGACGTGGCGCGCAACAGCAAGTCGCGCTATTACCCGATCGAGATGTCGCGCGTGCTGGCGGCCGTTCGCGGAGACGGCAAGCGTTATGCGCTGGTCGGTGTGCCTTGCTTCATCAAGGCCGCTCGCCTGCTGTGCCGCGATGACGAGGCCTTGCGCCAGCAGCTTGTTTTCATGGTCGGGCTGGTGTGCGGCCACCTGAAGAGCGGTGCCTTTGCCAGAAACTTCGCTTGGCAGATGGGCGTGCCGCCCGAGCGGTTGGGCCGTTTCGATTTCCGGGTGAAGGACGAACAGAAATCTGCCAACGCCTACTCGGTCGCGGCGATCGAAACGAGCACCGGGCGGATGGTGCAGGCCCCTTCGCGAACCTTGTTCGGAAGCGACTGGGGCCTCGCCATGTTCCGGCCTCGCGCTTGCGATTTCTGCGACGACATCGCGGGAGAGCTCGCCGACGTGTGCTTCGGCGACGCCTGGCTCCCCCAGTACGAAGGCAACTGGCGTGGCACGAACATCCATGTGCTGCGCAACGAGCAGCTCGCGGCCATCCTGAAAGAAGGCGAGCAGCGCGGCGACATCGTCCTATTCGACTCCGATGCAGATGAGTTCGTCGCCAGCCAGGGCGGCAACTACCGGCACCGCCGCGAAGGCGTGCAAGTGCGCCTTGCAGATCGAAACCGCGCGCGGCAACCGGCGCCGCGAAAGCGCCAGTTCGGCGTCGAACACCGGACCGCCCTGTTCAAGAGGCTCGTCTATCGCGCCCGCGTGGAGCTCGGCGATCGCAGCCATGGCATGTTCCGGCGTGCCGTCGAAGCAGGCGATTACGCCGCGTTCCGCGCGGGGATGAAGCCTGCCCTGAGGCGTTACCGCCTGTTTGCTATGCTGAGTTCGGGCCGCGTGCTCGCGCAGATGATGAGCTTCGTAGCGCGCCGCTTCGCCGTGCGCCGTTGAGGCGCAGCGCGCTCGGTTGCCGTCAGAAGAAGAAACCCCTCGACGTTCACCGTTCATGCCCCGACTCGCCATCGTCTCTGTTCACTACTACCCGCATTGCTGCGAAGCGAGTCTGCGGGAGTTGTCGCGCCTTGCAGCGCTGGCGCCGCCTGCGTATTGCGTGCTGGTCAACAACAATCCGTTGCTGCAGGACCGCTTGCTCGGGCTCGCAGGGCGTCATGCGTTCATCGATGCGGTGGAGCAGCACAACAACAGTGGGCACGAGTTTGGCGCGTATCAGCACGGCCTGAATCAGGTGCTTTCCCACGGCGAGTTCGATTGGGTGCTTTTTCTCAACGACACGGTCGTGACCCACCAGCTTTTCTGCAGCCGACATCGCAAGACGCTGGCGTCGTATTTGACTGACCCGGTCAGCCACGAAGCCCCGGCGGCGGTCGGCAGCCTCGAGACGCTGCCTCGGCCGTACTGCATCGAAGGCGCCCGTTCGCATCGCTGGATCACTACCAACATCTTTGCTTTGAACCGGCAGGCGCTCGAGGTTCTGAACGGGCGGGTGCATCACCCTGAGATCGATGGCCTGATCCGGACCGTCGGCGACGTCGATTCGTTCTTTGCGGACGATCTGGACGACGCCCTGAAGAATCATCTGAAGGCCTGGCTCTTCGGTGCGCTGCCCGGCTCCTCGTGGCGTGAAGCTGCGCCGCTGACGGCGAGCAACGCAGGGCACTTCGCCGACAAGGCGCGGTCGATTCTTCAGGAGAAGTATCTGTCGGCATTGCTGGAGGAGGGCCGCACCGGCTTCATGAACTTGCGAAGGATGGACCCCTTCGACCGCGTCAGATGCCGGGCGGAGCAGATCGTTTTCGACATCCGGAAGAGCCTGGGTCAGGCATGACTTCCCCTCGCATCCTCTTCGTCAGCCCGACCGCGCCGGACGACCGCTCGTACGGCGGCGCGTTGCGCAGCAATGTCCTGCTGCAGGCCCTGCGCAACTGCGGCGACGTCACGACGCTCGTGCTGACCCCCGGCAATGCGAACCGCTTCGTGCCGCATCCATTCCCCGGTGTGCCGGCCAGCATCACCTTCCGGCATGCCTTCTTTCCGTGGCCGCAGCGCAGCCAGAACGCTGTTCGCAAGATGATCCTTGTGGCCCTGGAGGGCCGGAGCTTCGATCTGGTCGTGGTGCGCTACCTGTTGCTGGGTTTGTACGTCAGGCCTTGCGTCGATGCGCCGTTCATTCTGGACGCCGACGACCTCTCCAAACGTCATGCAAAGGAGTCGGCGCCGCCCTTGCGGCGCGCGGTGGCTGCAGGCAGGAAGCTCGCGCGCGACACGGTGACGAGGCTGGGCTTGCCGCGCTATTCGCACGTGTGGTTCGTCAACGAAGCCGACATGGCGACGTTTCGGGTCACCTCGGGCTCGATGCTGCCCAACATTACGCCGTTGGTGAGCGCCCGGCCTTGCACCGAGTCGCGGCCGCCGACGGTGCTCTTCGTCGGGAACCTGGAGTACGGCCCGAATGTGCAGGCGGTCGAGTACTTCGTCGAGCATTGCTGGCCGGACATCCGCCGCTCCATGCCGTCCGCCCGGTTGCAGATCGTCGGCAAGCGGTCTGGCGAGAACGGGAAGCGTTGGAGTGCCGTGGCGGGCGTCGACTCACCCGGCTTCGTCGACGATATCGTGGCGGAGTACGCCTGCGCGTCGTTGGTGATTGCGCCGGTGTTCAGCGGCGGCGGCACGCAGATCAAGGTGCTCGAAGCCCTGGCTCACGCTTGCGCGGTGGTGGTGTCTGATTTCGTGTGTTTCGGCTTCAAGCCCAAGCTGGAAGAAGACGTCCACTTCCTGGTGGCCAGAACACCGGCCGAGTGGGCGGCGTCTTGCATTGGCCTGATGCAAGACAGGGCGCGTGCACGTACCCTGGGTGAAGCAGGCCGGGAGGCGGTCCGCCATCACTATTCACCCGACAGCGTTGCCCGTTCGGTCGAAGCCACCGTGGCGGCCTTGCTGAAATGAAAGTACTTGTTTTCGAGCAGTGGCATGGCGGCCACTACGACAACTATCTCGAGTGCCTGCTGCCGCGCCTTGCTGGCCTCGCCGACGAGGTCGTCGTCGCCGTGACGCCCCGGTTCATGGCAGCAGCTCAGTCGCCTGCAAAGCAGGCTGGCATTGCGGCATTGGATAACGTCACGTTCACCGCTTCCGTTCCTGAGGTCTCGCCCCGGTTGCCGCCCGCGGACCGATATCGAGCGGCGAGAAACGTGGCCCACGTAATAGGGACGGTGCGGCCGGATTACACGCTGCTGCCATCGGCAGACGCTCAGAGCTGGGCCATCGCCGGTTCGCAGTTCCTGGGCCTCGACATGTTGAAGGGCGCAGGCCCCGTAGAGGCGACCTTCCACACCGGCTACGGGCCTTCGTTGGTCACGGCCAAGCAGCGCTTCAAGGAACTCGTCTATGGCCGAATCTACGGCCACCTGCGGCTCGCGCGCATGAACTTCGTCAACTTCAATTACTACGAGCACCTGAAACGCAAGCGGCGTGAAGGCAAGACAGAGGTCAGGCTGGTCGGCGACCCGGTGCCCTCGCTCGAGCCCATTGGTCGCGAGGCGGCTTGCCGGCTGCTCGGCATCGACCCGGACGGTCGTTACCTCGGCTTGCTCGGCTCGCTCGATCGCCGAAAAGCCATCCCGGAACTGCTTGCTGCCTTTCGCGACGCGAAGCTCGCCGCCACCGATCGGCTGCTGCTCGGCGGCCGGCTGGCGCCGGAGTTCGCCTCCCTCATCCGCGATCGGTATGCGGATCTCCTGGCGAGCGGCCGGCTGGTGGTGATGGACCGTTTTCTGTCGGTCGCGGAGCTTGGGCATGGGTTCGAAGCGCTCGATCTGGTCACCCCCGTCTACTACGACTTTCCGGGCTTGGCATCGCTCGCGCTGAAGGCCGTGGCGGCCGGCCGGCCCATCGTCGTCAACGACCTGGGCTGGTCGCGCAGTCTGGTGCTGAGATTCGAAGTAGGCCAGCGGGTGAACATTGCCGACAGCGGCGCGTTTGCGCGAGCGCTCGAGAGCGGGCTCGAGGAGGCGGCGGCTTACCGAAACAGCGAAGCGGTTTCCCGGTTGCTGCAGTTCCATTCGGTGGAGAACTTCACTGACAACATGCTCGAAGGCGTCACCCTTCATCGCGGCGGCAAACTGGCGCCCAAGCGCTGCGATTGGTCCTGGGTTCTGGAGGCCTTGCCCCCCGAACGCCGCCACCTGCGGTAGAGCGCCGAGAGCGTCGAGCACATGAGTGAGCAAAGTGATTCACCAGGGCAGGAGCGGTCCGCGTTGCGCCTGCTGATCGTGGCGGAGCATGCGTCCGCTCAGTTCGGCGGCGAGGCGGCGCTGGCGTTGCATTACTTCCGCGTTTTTCGTCAGCGCGGCATGGCCGTCTGGCTGGTAACCCACGCCCGGCGGCGGGAAGAACTGACCGGGCTTTTTCCGAGCGAGCAGCGCATTCACTACATCGAAGACACGCCGCTGCACCGCTTGATGCACCGGCTGGGCAGCAAACTGCCGACGCGCATCGCCTTTTTCACGCTCGGATTTGTTTCGCGTCTTTCCACGCAAGTGGCGCAGCGCCAAGTGGTTCGGCGTCTGGTTGCGGAAGCAGGTATCGATGTCGTGCACCAGCCCATGCCGGTGTCGCCACGCGAGCCGTCGATGATGTTCGGCTTCGGCGTGCCGGTGCTCATCGGCCCGATGAACGGTGGCATGGACTATCCCCCGGCGTTTCGCCGCCACCGCGGCCCAGGCGAACGTGCAATGTTCGGCGTGGGCAAGCTCGCCTCGGGCCTGCTGAACCGGCTCATGCCCGGCAAGCGCCAGGCCGCGCTCCTGCTGGTTGCGAATGAGCGCACGCGGCGTGCTCTGCCTGCGGGGATCAATACGCGGGTGCATGAGGTGGTTGAGAACGGCGTGGATTTGGCGCTGTGGCGGCCGGTCACTGCGGAGCGCCCCGAACCCTCGGAAGTGACCACCTTTGTCTTCATGGGCCGGCTCGTGGCTTTGAAGGCAGTCGACATCCTGCTGCGCGCGTTCAAGGCGGCGTCGGCTCAGGTGCGCATACGTCTTGTCATCATCGGCGATGGCGTCGAGCGCCAGCGTCTGCAAGCGCTGGCTTCGAGACTGGGCCTCGGCGACGGCAAGCAGGACGGCCAAGGGCAGGTGTGCTTCACGGGTTGGCTCTCCCAGCGCACCTGCGCCGAGAGCCTCGTGCGAGCGGATTGCCTCGTGCTGCCCAGCATTCACGAGTGCGGTGGCGCCGTGGTGCTGGAGGCCATGTCGATGAGCAAGCCGGTCATTGCCACCGCCTGGGGCGGGCCGCTCGATTACCTCGACGCTAGCTGCGGCGTACTGGTGCCGCCGGACAGCCCTGAGCGGCTGACCGAAGGCTTTGCCGAGGCAATGGTCCGGCTGGCTGCATCGCCAGCGGAGCGTGAGAGCATGGGCCGCGCCGGGCGGGCTAAAGTGCTGCGCGACTACGACTGGGAGGTCAAGGCCGACCGGATGCTGGAGCTGTACGACGCGGCTCGCCGCGTGCGCAAGCCCGAGCCATCGATCGATCCGAAGCGCCCCCACCCGACCTGAGCACGTCATGCAAGCAAGCACATTCTTCCTGATCATCGGCAGTGTCGCCATGTCCGCCTTCGCGCAGATCCTGCTCAAGACCGGCATGAGCAATGCGCAGATCGGCGCCACGCTGGCTTCACGGCGCTGGGGCGAACTGGCGTTGCAGGTCGGCACCAACCAGTGGGTGGTGCTGGGCCTGCTGCTCTACTTCCTGAGCGCCGTGGTGTGGCTCGGCGTGCTGGCCCGGGTGGAGGTGAGCTTCGCCTATCCGTTCGTCGGCATCGGTTTCGTCTTCACCATGCTGCTCGGCTGGCTGCTGATGGGCGACGCCCTCAACGTGCAACGCGTTGCAGGCACGCTGTTGATCGCCGGCGGCGTGGTGCTGATCGCTCGGGGCGGCTGATGGCGGACGAATCGCGCTTGCCTCTTTGCATCGACTGCGACGGCACGCTCATCCGCACTGACCTGCTGCACGAGTCGGCGCTGTTGTTGCTCAAACATTCCTGGTTCTCTGTTCTGCTGCTGCCCTTGTGGCTGCTCAAGGGCAAGGCCTTTCTCAAGCAGCGCATCGCCGAGCGCGTGCAACTCGACGCAGCCACATTGCCCTACAACGAAGACGTGGTGGCACTCACGCGGCGTGCGCGCAGCGAAGGGCGCACGACGGTGCTGGCGACCGCCTCGCCGCGCTGCCAGGCCGAGGCGGTGGCGCGGCACCTCGGCGTCTTCGATCAGGTCGTGGCCACCGAAGGCGAGGTGAACCTGTCGGGGCCGCGCAAGGCTGCCCGGCTAGAGCAGATGTTCGGGCGGGGCGGCTTCGTCTATGCCGGCAACGGCTCCACCGATCTGCCGGTGTGGGCGGCGAGCGGCGGAGCGATCGTGGTCAGTCCCTCGCGCGCACTGCAGCGTGCCGCTGCGCTCGCGGCCACTGTGTTGCAGACCATCTCGCTGCCCAAACCTTCGCTGAAAACCTTTGCCAAGGCAGTGCGGCTGCATCAGTGGTCGAAGAACGTGCTGGTTTTCATCCCGCTGCTGGCTGCGCATCAAACTTCCGACGGCCAGGCCGTCGTGGCGGCGCTGCTGGCTTTTCTGGCCTTCGGGCTGTGCGCGTCGGCGGTCTACGTGATCAACGACCTGCTCGACCTGCCGGCAGACCGGGTGCACGCGCGCAAGCGCAATCGGCCCTTTGCCTGCGGTGCGATGTCCATCGCGCAGGGCGTGACCCTGGTACCGCTGCTGCTGGCCGGCACGGTGACGGTCTGCACGCAGTTGCCGCTTGCTTTTGCCGGCACCCTGCTGGCGTACTTTGCAATCACCTGCCTCTACTCTTTTTGGCTCAAGAACCAGGTGGTCGTGGACGTGATGCTGCTGGCCTCGCTCTACACGTCGCGCATCATTGCCGGCGCGGCGGCGACGGCCATCGTGCCCTCGTTCTGGCTGCTCGCGTTTTCGATGTTCATGTTCTTGAGCCTGGCCATCGTCAAACGGTATTCCGAAATGCTGGTGGCGCGCGAGCAGCACAAGGACAAGGCCGCCGGGCGGGGTTATCTGGTGAGCGACATGCCGGTATTGCTGAGTCAGGGTACGGCGGCCGGCTACATCGCCATTCTGGTCATGGCGCTGTACGTCAACAGTGCTGATCTCGGCGGCCTGTATCCCAACCGCTGGGCGCTGTGGATGGTGCTGCCGCCGCTGCTCTACTGGATCACGCGCGTGTGGATGAAAGCGCACCGCGGCGAAATGCACGACGACCCGGTGGTGTTCGCGGCGACCGACAAGCAAAGCTGGCTGCTGGCGGCATGGATCGCAGCGGCGCTTTGGTTGGCGACGGTGCATTGAGGAATGGGCATGACGACAGAATTGCAGCGATCGACATTCGGCGGTAACGAGATTTCGCTTCGCCAGTTGGCATGGGTGGTCGCCGCGGCGCTCGCTCTGCGCATCGGCTGGGGGGTGCTGGTGCCGGTGGTGCCCTTGTCGGACAGCGTGGCCTACGAAACTTTCGCCCGCAATCTGGTCCTGCACGGCGTTTATGGCTGGACGCCCAACGAGCCCTTTGCTTTCTGGCCGCCGGGAACGTCTTTCCTTTACGCCGCCGTCTACAAGCTGTTCGGCTTCGGACACTTCAACATCGTGCTGTTGAACCTGCTGATTTCAGCCGCACTGATCGTCAGCTCGGCCCGGGTTGCCGCGCGCTTTTTCGGCGCGCAGGTGGCGCTGTTCACCGCAGCGGTGCTTGCCGTGTGGCCCACGCTTGTGCTGTTCACGACCGTGCTGGCGAGCGAGCTGCCTTTCCTGCTGTTCACCATGCTGGCGCTCGACGTCTGGACCGCGCCGCGTGGCTCCGTCCTGTTTCGCGGCCTGCTCGCCGGCGTGCTGCTGGGCGCCGCAGCCCTGGTGCGGCCGCTCGCGCTGGCCCTGCCGGTCGTGTACGGTGTGGCAGTGCTGTTCAGCTCGGCGGTCCCGCGCCAAGTGCTACGTTCGCAAATGCAAGTGACCGTGCTGGCCCTGGCCGCCATGGCCTGCGTGGTGTCACCGTGGACCTGGCGCAACTACCAGCTCTATGGCTCGCCGGTGCTCATCTCGACCAACGGCGGCATCACGCTGTGGATGGGCAATTCACCGGGAACGCGAGGCGACTACATGCCCATTCCAGAACGCCTCAACCACCTCAACGACTACGAGCAATCGCTCGTGCTGGGCGACGAAGCCAAGCGCTACATCTTGGAAGATCCGGCCGGATTTGCGGTGCGCACACTGCGCAAGCTGGTTTTCCTGTACGGCAACGAATCGATCGGCGTGATCTGGAACGCAGGCGGTATCAGCGAGTCCTTCGGTGAGCCTGCCGTGCTCTGGTTGAAGCGCTTCACGCAGTTGAGCTGGGTGCTGATTTTCCTGACCGCGGCGTGGGGCGCCTGGGTGTTGCTGCGGCGCCTGGGCTGGCGCCGATTTATCCTGTCGCCGCCCCTTGTCACCATCGCCTTCTACAGTGCGGTGCACAGCATCGTAGTGTCGCAAGATCGTTATCACCTCGCTTTCGCGGCGCAGTTCGCCATGCTGGCGGCAGCCGGGGTCGCTCACCTGAGCCGGCCTGAGAGCCGCGTGCGGCGAGCGATTGGCCGCGGCCGCAGTGCTGCCGCCACATCGGCGTGAGCCTCGAAGGAATCGAACCGGCATGAGCCAGAAAAGTTTTTCGCTTGCAGTGGTCGGCACGGGTTTCGCGTCGACCTTCTTCCTGCTCGAGTATCTGAAGCACGCACGGAAGGACGAGCGCATCCTCGTCCTGGAGCGCGGCCGCCGCGTTGACCCGGCGCTGCGCCTGCAGCGCCGGGGCATTTTGGGCGGCCCCGGATTCAACGACCTGATCATCAACCGCACACCGCAAAAGGGATGGGTGCAGAACATCGCTTTCGGCGGCGGCTCGTGCTGGACCGGCAACACGCCGCGCATGCATCCCAACGACTTCCGCACACGCAGCCTTTACGGCGTGGGGACCGACTGGCCGCTCACCTACGAAGATATCGAGCCCTACTACGTTCGCGTCGAGCACGCGATGGGCATCGCCGGCGCGTCGGAGGGCCCGTTCCCGCGGTCCGAACCTTATCGCTATCCGGCGCATCGTTTCAACGCCTTCGACGAGGTGCTTGCCGCCAAATACCCGGGCCAGCACATTCATTTTCCGAGTGCGCGCTCGAGCAGCGTCGAGACGGGCCGCCCGGTCTGCTGTGCTTCGGGCGTGTGCTCAGTGTGCCCCATCAGTTCCAAGTTCCAGATCGACCTGCACATGGCGCAGCTCTACGACGACCCGCGCGTCACGCTGCTGCTGGACGCGGAGGTCGAACGCGTCGACATCGAGGCCGGGCGTGTCACCGGCGTGCAGTACCGGCGCGAAGGCCGCGAGCAGCACGCCGCCGCCGATCTAGTGGCCGTGGGCGCGCACGCCATCATGACGCCGTTCATTCTGCTGCGCTCGGGCTTGAGCGACCCCGCGCTGGGGCGCTACCTCAACGAGCAGATTTCGCGGGACGTACAGGTCGATCTGGTGGGCGTAGACAACTACGGCGGTGGCCAGGCCGTCACTGGGCTGGGAGCGATGTTCCTCGACGGCGCTTCTCGCAGGGATCGGCCCGCGTGTCTGGTCGAGAACTGGAACGTGCCCTGGTTGCGCGCCGAGCATGGCCGGTGGCGACAGCGTGCGCTGCTCAAGTTCGTCTTCGAGGATTTGCCCAGCGCCGACAACCATGTGTCGCTCGCGCCGGAGGATGCGTCGAAGCCGGCGATTCACTATCCGCGGGCATCGAGCTACATGCAGGCAGGCTTCGATTCGCTCGAGGGCCGGGTGACGGAGCTGCTCAGCGGCCTGCCGGTGGAGTCGTTCTACATCCTGCCCAAGCAAGGTATCGGCGGCTCGGCACATATACAGGGCACCACGCGCATGGGTACCGATCCGCAAACGAGTGTGGTCGATGCCGATCTCCGCCATCACACCTTGCGCAATCTGCTGGTGCTGGGTGGCGGGAGTTTTCCGACTTGTCCCGCGGCCAACCCGACCTTGACGCTCTCCGCGCTGTCTATACGTGCGGCCGAGCGTCTTTTCGTCTGAACCCGCCATGACGATTGCACGGCGCAAATTCCTGGGTCTGGGCGTGGGTCTGGCGGCGGGTGCCACCGCGCTGTACACCGCTTACAAGTGGCGGTGGGGAGAGCCGACTGAGGTGATCGTAGCGATCCTTCGTCGCCGCGTCGGCGACCTGCGTGTCGATGCGGCAAGCTTCGACCGCTTCGCTACTGAGTACGTTGACTACAGGAAGGATTACCAGCGCCAGCTCTCCATCCTGTCCATCGTTTCGCTGCCCTTCCAGTACGTCACCCCGTACAGCTGGATCGAACAAGGCGGCGCACTGCGCCGGCTCGAGGACAACGTGGTTTCGCTCTATTTGTTGTCGACCGATTTTTTCAAGAACGACGCGGACAAAAGCCAACCGGTAAGCTATTTGTCGTTCTACGATCCCTACGCGTCCGTGTGTGGCAATCCGTTTATAAGGTCTACGTAGTAGTAAGCGTTCCGCGAAACGGATCCGGCGCCGGCCGACTGTCGGACCTATTGAACGATGATCCCGGTAGGCGCGGCCGGAACAGGCGGTGGGGCGTTGCCGTTCTCGAAGGCGCCTATATCCGGCAGAGCATCGCGCAGTTTACCGAGGATGTCCGTGGAGGCGCTGAGCGTGCGGCTGCCGGTGTTGATCGCCGGCGAACCGGCACGAACCGGCATGGTCCATCCATTGGAAGCGTGAGGCTCGGCCGTGAGCAACGGATCGGTGTTCAGACTGCGCCGGTCCCAGCCCGCGGCTTGTGCCGCGGCAAGCGTGGCGTGTTGATCGCTCCACTTGTTCGGGCCGCCGGTACGAAAGCAGATGTTGTCGCTGAACGCCGCGTATGACGACAAGGTCCGGCTTGCCGTTTCAAAGCACTTCGCGTTCGCATGCGAGCGCGGTCCAAAATAAATCATGTTGGACACGACCTTGTCATTCAAAGATTCGGCCGAGTTGACTCGAATCGCCCTGCTATTGGCGGACGGGGTGTTCATGTACACCGAGTTATTACGCACGGTAATGGCGTTGTCCTTCGCGCCAGGGGAAGTGAAGGCGCCGTCTGGTACCGCGATGCCGGTGAAGTCGGAGTCCATGAGTCCCACGACGGTGTTGTTCTCTATCACGCAGTTAGGACAGGCGTTGACCCCGATGCCTAGCGAACCGGCTGCTCCGCCCATCACAACTGTGTTGCCGCGAATGACCGTGCCATCGAAACCCATGTATTTAGTGCTGCTTTGATAACCATTGATTTGAATGCCGTAGCAACCCCAGTTGGCAGTCAACTCGACGATGGTGTTGTTCTCGATCAACGTGTTCACCAGATGATCGTGTCCGACTAAGGAAACGCCAGTACAGCGACCGTTGACCATGGCGCTGTTGGTCAGCCTGTTGCCTCGTAGAACCATGTTCTCGGCATAGTCGCTCAGATAAATATTGTGATAGCGCGAGCCGCCCTTGAAGCCGTTATTGTCGAACAGGTTATTTTCCATGACGGTTTTATAGCCGCCACCTAGAAAGCCTTGAGCGAAATTGTCGACAATGCGCGAATTGCGGACGGTAACATTTTCTATTCGCGTCGGCGGGTTGTGCGTATGCTGCGCAATGTAGATGCCGATCCCAAAATTCCGGACCGTGACATTCTCCATCATTACCTCGGACACGTTCTTGTAGAAGAAAAAGCCGCTGCCATAATAATTCGGTGCACCAGTGCCGGTGATATCCAAGTTGCGGAATGCGAAGCCGCTGCCCGCATTGCTCATGTTGAAACCGGCCGAGTTGAGAGCGTTCACGTTGGTCGAAGGAGTGAACCTGATGATTGGCAGTGTTTCGCCCCCCCATGAGGGCTTGTAGTCGGTGAGCACCAGGGACTGAGTAGGACGCTTGAGTTGTCCGAGGTAGAGCATGCCGTTGAACTCGACTGCGCTGCCTTGCGCGAATGCCAGTACATGCTCGCCATCGGCCCTGGTTTTCACATTGAAACCGGCCAAGGTGCGCCGCGGCTTGGCAGGATCGTCACCGACGTTGCTGTCGTTACCAGGTACGCACGCGGCGTTGGAGCCTGCGGCGCAGTCGCTGAAATAAAAAACAGTAGCGTTTGCAGCCGTGCCGCTCAAGGCAAAGGCTAGCGCAACGCCAAGACGGCTAAGAAAAAGTTTCATTGGTCATCCCATTTGTCGTGTACTGAAGACGCGGTCTCAAGCGAATCGCCTCGATCCGATGCCGTACGCATTCACGCAGTGCTGCCCTAAAGCGGTCTCATGAATTCGGATGGTGCTGGTCGGTTGGTCTGTGGTCGCAGCGGCGCTTATTCAATCGACTTGCTGACCTCGACCGAAGCCAGGCTCTCGATATTGGCGGAGTTGTAGGCGGTGACGATCAAATAGTAAGTGCTCGAGGGCAACCCCTTCAGCACGTGGTTCAACTTGTGAGGATCGTCGATCTCAACAGTGCTCGAGTAGCTGCCGCTGCTCGTACCATACCGAACTCGGTAGCCGGCCAGATCGGTTAGCGGTGACCCGTCTGCATTGGTCCGGGGTGCGATCCACGCCAGCGTGATGTTGCCGCCCTGCGTCGTGGGCCGTGTCTGCGGTGCTGTCGGCGTTTCGGCGTCGTCAGTCTGCGCTACTGAGACGCTACAGGCCTTCACCTTCCCGGGAACCGGATCGCCAAAAACGCTGCTGGCACAACGAACGCCATCGTTGTAAGTTGCGTACTTGTACAAACCCCCATTACCGTAGCGGACCTGACGTGTGCCGCTGAAGGTGCACATGCCTTGCTCACTTGAACAGAAGCTCCACGCGGCGGCCGTTGCGTCAGAAGAGTCTTCCGTGGCTAGGCTGGCTTCGGCAGGCCGGTCGCCATCGCCCCGGGCGGTCGTCGCCTTGGCGTCACCGCCGTTGCTCCCGCCGCAGGCGGAAAGCATGAGGACGCAAGCGGTCAGAACCGATGCAAGGATTGAAGTTCGATCGTGTCGTAGTTTAGTCATGACGTTCCTCGGGCGCAGAGATCGAATAACCAACGGTCGCGTCGTTCTGACGTGGCCGCTGGAAGCAGTGCGTGCGCGAGAGGACCGACAGGGTCGGTGTGACGTAGGTACGTTGAGCCGCTGAGGCGCTGCTTCCTGCCCCAGTCAGACAGCAGTCTGAGCGTACGGGGTGGGTGGAGTCCTCCCTGATAACGGCGGCGCCCGGGGCATGCTTGAACGCTTTTGCGTTACAAGATGCAGTGACTCTGTAACGATGTGCGCGTGATGAGCCGTATAGCGCCGCGCCGACAAAGGGTGAGCCGAGAGCAGCGAACGCTGGCTCTTCCGCCCGATGGCTGATGGAATTCACTTCGAGCCTCCGCAAAGCCGCTTCGAATCTGTGTCAAAACTGGTGCGGCGGATGGTGGCTGCACCGCCTCTTCGTACGGTAAGCACCTGTTGAACTCGCGAGGGCGCTCTAAGAAACAGCCATTCAATGCTCGGATCGACGTGAACTGCGGAATGGGGCGGTGTGCGTGGCAAACTTCATGTGCCCCGCATTCGGGTGTGACCAAGTTCACCAATGCTGCCGAGAATCGCTGAGGATAGGGGTTGCCTTAGCGCGTACTTCAAGTCCATTGCCAGGGTTGTTCGTTGCGCACAAGCGCTTCCTCCTTGCTCGGTCGCCGCGCCACCCCGGAACGTTATGTTGCAACCCGCGTCATACCGTTCGACATGCAAGATTTGAAATCCGGATATGGAAGGCTGATTCGATGATGTTTGCTCCGACCCGCCGCGCCCTTTTGATGTCGACATTGATGTGTACGGCCGCTGCAGGCGCCTATGCGCTGCGCCCAGGCAAGAACCGCACGTCTTCCGCTGTCGAACCGACCATTGACCTCGAACTGCTTGTTCCGAAGCAATTCGGGGATTGGCGCGAAGAGGCACAGCAAGTCGCCCAGGTGGTCAATCCGCAGACGCAGGAACTGCTGGACAAGCTGTACAACCAGATCCTGTCGCGAAATTACGTCAGCAAGGACGGCGAGCGCATCATGTTGTCGCTGGCCTACGGTGGCGACCAGCGCGGCTCGCTCGAGGCCCACAAGCCGGAGGTCTGCTATCCGGCACAAGGCTTTCAAGTGCTCGCGCAATCCGATGGCACGCTCGACACCGCCTACGGGAACATTCCGGTTCGGCGCCTCAACACCAGCATGGGTCGCCGGGTCGAGCCGCTGACGTATTGGTTCACCGTGGGCGAAAGCACCGTGCAGAGCCGTTGGGAGAAACGGCTCGTAGAGATCAGGCTCACTCTGACCGGGCAGATTCCCGACGGCTTGCTGTTTCGGGTCTCGTCGATCGACCCTGACCCGGCTCACGCCTGGAAGGTGCAGGAGCAGTTCGTTAACGCACTGCTGAGCGCTGTCGAGGCCAAGGACCGGGCGCGGCTCGCCGGTTTGTCGGTCGCCTGAGCCCGGAGCGGGTCAACGCCCGCTTTTCTGGCCGCGACCGCCCTTACTGCAGCCGAAGTGCCGCCGAGCAGTAAGCGGTGGTAGCGTCGTAGCCGAACGAGCCGGTGCTCGTGGAGATTTCGGAGTCCCGGCTGTAGTAGGCAAGGCCGCAGCCCAGGCTCCAGGCGCGGCTGAGGGCGTAGCTGGCCGCCAAGCTAAGAGATTTGGTGTTGCCGGTGCTGCCGCTGTCGTCGCCCGCGCCTTCGACGAAGCGGGTGTCGTAGCGATCGCGTGAATAGCCGACGCTGGCATTAACGGCGATCTTTGCCGTCGCCTCCCAGTCGGCGCTGACGTTCAGGGAGTCACTGCGCCGGGCGTCGGTGAGGTAGGAGACGGTGCCGGTCTGCGTCGGAGCCGGTGCCAGGGGATCGCTCGGTGCGAGGAGCTCGCCGGGGAGAAAGCGGCTCCCGGTGCCCGTTCCCGTGTTGCGCGACAGGCTCGTCCTCACGGTGGTCTTGCCGGTGACCGCATACACCCAACTGAGTGCACCGGTGATCCCGTTGAAGTCGCGCGCCGTCACCAGATCGTGTTCTTCGTCGGTATGGCTGATCCGCGCACTCAAGACGCTGCGGCCGGTCGCCCGGTATTGAGCGGTCAGGTCGACGTCGCGGCGATCGTAGTCGTCGGAAACGGTCTCTCCCGTGCTGAGATCGACCGTGTCGGGATACTCGCCTTCCGTGAAGCGAGCGGTCAGGCCGAACGACCATGGACCGCCCGGGCGAAAGCGCAGGCCGCCGCCGACCGTCGAACTCTTGCGGTCGCGGTTGGAGAAGCCGCCGTCGGAGTAACTGATGTCGGTGTGGTTTGTGAATGCTTCCAGGCCCACGACGCCGCGGCCGTACTGCGCGCTCAGATCGAGCACGTTCGCCTGCTCGCGGTTCTTGCCTGTCCGATCGGCGGAGAAACTGCCGTAGTCGGCGAAACTGGCTTGGTTCTGCGAAGAGCGCACGCGCGCAGTTCCGTTCAGGCGCGAGCCGGCTTCCCAAGCCAGTCCGAGCAGCAAGTTGTAGCCAATGCCGTTGAGCTGGTCGTTGTCCTGGTAGACATTGCCGCTCACGCCAGCGTTGCCGAAGATGCGCTGGCGCCCGATCTGCTGGTCAAAGCCGCCGGTCAGCGCCGTGCTCGAAATGACGTCGCTGTCTTTGTCGCTCTGTTCTCGGAACAGGTTGGAGTCGTAGCTCAGCGTCTGCGATACCTGCACGTAATAAGGCCTCAGCGGCGAATCCAGGCCTTCCGGAAGCACCAACTGCGCGCCCGCCGGGCCGGCGATCAGCAGCGAAGCCGTGGCGCCGGCCAAGTATGCCAAAGGTAGTTTACGAAAGCTCGTGAGGCGGGGCGTGCGGTTCATCGGGTCTCCTCGGAGTGGTTCGGCGTTGTTCTTCTTCAATAGGCGTGGCGATCGAACAGCAACAGCCGCACGGTGCGCGCGATGATCTGCAGATCGAGCCCGAGCGACCAGTTGCGCAGGTACTCCAGATCGAACTCTACGCGCGCGCGCATCTTCTCGATCGTATCGGTTTCGCCGCGCAGGCCATTGACCTGCGCCCAGCCGGTGATGCCGGGCTTGACCTTGTGGCGAACCATGTAGGCCTTGATCAGCTCGCGGTAGAGCTCGTTGTGCGCAACCGCGTGAGGCCGCGGCCCAACGATGCTCATGTGGCCCTGCAGCACGTTGAAGAACTGCGGCAACTCGTCGAGCGAGGTGCGCCGCATGAAAGCGCCGAAGCGGGTGATGCGCGGGTCGTCGCGCGTGGCTTGCGGCACCGAGTCGCCGTCGTCCTGCGTGGTCATCGAGCGGAACTTGTAGACCGTGATCTCCTCGCCGTCCAGGCCGTTGCGGCGCTGCTTGAAGATCACCGGGCCGGGCGAGCTGAGTTTCACGCCGATGGCAATGAGCCCCAGCAGCGGCGAGATGAGCACGAGGATCAGGATCGACAGCACGACATCGGACATTCGCTTGACCATGTCGTTGGTGCCGGTGAAGGGCGTCTCGCAGATGCCGACGACCGGCACGCCATTCATGTCCTGCAGGCGGCCCTGGATGATGCTGATGCCGAACACGTCGGGCACGAAGAACAGCGACGCCGTAGTGCCCTGCACCGACTCGAGCAGGCGCACGATGCGCGGCTGCGAGCCGAGCGGCAGGGTGATGTAGACCTCGCGGATGCCGTGCGCCACCACGTAGGGCGCCACGTCGGCCAGCGTGCCCAGGCGCCGGCTCGCGGTTTCGGCGTCGACGCGTTCGTCGGTGCGATCGTCGAAGTAGCCGATCACGTCGATCAGCGCGTCGTCCCGGCTGGCCAGGGCCCGCGCCACCTTGACGCCCAGCGGTCCCGCCCCGACGATGATGGCGGCACTGCGGTTGTGCGGCAGCCGCGCGCTGTGCCGGATGGCGAGCCGCCCGATCGTCACCGCGATCCAGAGCAACACCGGCGTCGCTACCGCCCAGACCAGGAGCACTTCGTTCTCGAAGTAATTCAGACTGCGCGTCGCATAGCCGCACAAGGCGAGCACCAGCAGCAGGCTGATCCACGATTGCAGGATGTCGACCGCAGCGGCCAGGCCGCTGTCGCGGAAGCGGTTGCGGCCGGGAAA
>NZ_JACDCW010000027.1 GCF_013817345.1 Methylibium sp. | reverse complement strand
TGGTGCTCAACTGCGTGATGCACCGCTACAACCTGCCGCACGTGGGCCGCATCATCGACATGGCCGAGCGCATGGGCGTCGACTTCCTGGAACTCACCAGCACGCAGTACCACGGCTGGGCCTGGCTCAACCGCGACGCGCTCATGCCCACGCCGCAGGACCTGGCCGACGCCGAAGCGGTGGTCGACGCCAGCCGGCAACGCCTCGCCGGGCGCATGAAGATCCTGTGGATTTCGGCCCACGCCCTCGATGCACGGCCCACGCCTGGCATGGCCGATGCGAGCGCCGCGTTCACGGTCATCGCACCCGACGGCCGCGTCGTGAGTTCGGCAAAGGCCACCCCATCCGCACCGAGCCAGCCCCTGCGTTTCATCCCCGGCGCAGCGCGCAGCGGCAACCTCTGGTTGCGCACCGACGCAAACTCCCACGCCCTCACGGACGAGCCTGCGGCGGTAGAGTCAGCGCTCCTCGAAGCGCGGTGATGCGCCGCGGCCTCGCACCGGGCAGCGCGCTGCCCGATCCCCCATCCCCGGAGAAGAACAACCGATGCTGAGCGTGCGCGGTCTGACCAAACGCTATGGCGAGCGCGTCGCGCTGAAGTCCTTGAGCCTCGAGCTGCGCGCCGGCCAGTTCACCGCCCTGCTCGGCCCCAACGGCGCGGGCAAATCGACGCTGTTCCAAGTGCTCACCGGCCTGTTCGCGGCCGACGAAGGCGAGGTCGAAGTGGCCGGCCATTCGCTGCGCCACGGCGCTTCGGCGGCGCTGCGCCACATCGGCGTGGTGTTCCAGCAGATCTCACTCGACATGGACCTGAGCATCCAGCGCAACCTGCTGTTCCAGGCCGATCTGCAGGGCCTGCCGCGCGCACTGGCGAAGGAGCGCATCGCGGCGGGCTGCGCGCGACTCGGTGTCGATGCCGACCTGAACCGCACGGTGCGCGAGCTCTCCGGCGGCAACCGGCGCAAGGTGGAACTCGTGCGCGCGATGCTGCACCAACCTGCCGTGATGCTGATGGACGAAGCCACCGTGGGCCTGGACCCGAAATCGCGACGCGACCTGCTGTCCGCGATGCGAGACGACGTGCGCGAGCGCGGCGTGTGCGTGCTGTGGGCGACGCACCTGGTCGAAGAAGCGGAGCAGGCAGACCGCGTGCTGGTGCTCGACAAGGGCGAGCTGCTGGCCGACGGCACGCCGGCCGAGGTGACCGCCGCACTCGGCGAGGCCACGCTGGAGCGCGGCTTCATCGCACGCACAGGAGGCGCCGGCGAGCGCTCGAAGGCGGCCTGACGCCGTGCATTTACAAAGACAGGAAAAAATCCCGATGAACAACACGAAGAAGCTTCCGACCGTGGCGACGACCGCCCGGGCCCTGCTCACGCTGACGGCGGCCGTGACAGTGACCGCACTCACGCTGGCCGGCCCGGCCCACGCCGGCACCGCCTACGTCAGCAGCGAGAAAGACGATGCGCTCACCCTGATCGACACCGACACGCTCGCGGTCAAGGGCACCATCGCCACCTGCAAGCGCGCGCGCCACGTGCAGCTCATGCCGGGCGGCAAGCAGCTCATGGTGGCGTGCACCGATTCCAACGAGGCCGACGTGATCGACCTCGCCACCGGCAAGTCGGTCAAGCGCGTGCCGCTCGGCGACGAGCCCGAGGCCTTCGACCTCTCGCCCGACGGCAGGACGATCTACGTTTCCAACGAAGACGAAGGCGAGGCCAGCTTCATCGACGCGGCCACCGGCAAGGTGCTCAAGACCGTGAAGGTCGGCGAGGAGCCCGAGGGCGTGAAGGTCAGCGCCGACGGCAAGCTGCTCTACATCACCTCCGAGGTCGCCAGCCTGGTGCACGTGATCGACACCGCCACCGGCAAGGTGGTCAAGAACGTGAAGGTCGGCAAGCGTCCGCGCCGCATGGCGATCACGCCCGACGGCAAGGAGCTGTGGGTGACCAGCGAGCTCGACGCCAGCGCCACCATCATCGACACCGCCGACCACAGCGTGAAGGACACGATCGAGTTCACTGTGAAGGGCGCGCGCAGCGAAGACATCACGCCGGTGGGCATCACCATGACGAAGGACGGCAAGCGCGCCTTCGTCGGGCTGGGCAAGGCCAACCACGTCGCCTTCGTCGATGTGCCGGCGCGCAAGGTCACCGGCCTGGTGCTCGTCGGCCAGCGTGCATGGAACGTGGCGCTCAACAAGGACGAGTCGCGGCTGTGGGTCATCAACGGCCTGTCTGACGACGTGACGGTGGTCGACGTTGCGGGCGTCAAGGCGGTCAAGTCCATTCCCGTCGGCCGCGTGCCCTATGGCGTGGTGATCGTCGAATGAAGCGGCTTGCGCTGGGTCTTGCGGCGGCGCTGACGCTGTCGGCTGCGGCGTTGGCGACGCAGGCCGCCACGCTGAAAGCCACCTTGATCGTGGCAGAAGACGACGACCGGCTCGACCGCAGCCGCGCCGAACGCGCCTACCTCGGCCACCCGACCGGCCCGGCAGAAGACGGCGTGAAGCTCGCGCTCGAGGAAGGCCAGTTCGAACTCGATGCCGCAGGCGCCGCAGTCGAGGTCGAGACCGAGGAAGCCGCCGACCTCGCCGCAGCGCGCAGCGCCGCCGTCGCGGCCGAGAAAGCCGGTGCTGCCGTGCTGATCGCCGATCTGCCGGCCGAGTGGCTGCTCGCGGTAACCGACGCCGTGAAGATCCCCGTGCTAAACGTGAGTGCGGCAGCGGACCCGTTGCGCGGTGCGAACTGCCGTGCGAACCTTTTCCACATCATGCCCAGCGAACGCATGCGCGCCGACGCGCTCGCGCAGACGCTGCTCTCGCGCAAGTGGAGCAAGCTGCTACTGCTCGTGGGCAGCAGCCCCATAGACCAGCAGCGCGCGCAGGTGGTTCAGGCGGCGCTCAAGCGCTACGGCCTGCAGCTGGTGGCGAACAAGCCCTTCAAGCTCTCGGCCGACCCCCGCGAGCGCAATCTCGCCAACCCGCTGCTGCTCACGGCCGGCACCCAGTACGACGCCGTCTGGGTGGTCGACAGCGACGGCGAATTTGCCCGCGCCCTGCCCTACCGCACCGTGCTACCGCGCCCGGTGGTCGGCGACGCCGGCCTGGTGCCCGTGGGCTGGCACGCACAGTTCGAACGCTTCGGCGCGCCGCAGGTTTCGCGCCGCTTCCACAAGGCGACTGATCGGCCGATGACCGCGCACGACTGGAGCGCGTGGATGGCCGGCAAGGCGCTGGTCGCGCTGGCTTCGGCTCAGCCCAAAGGCCCGAATACCGCGTGGCAACAGGCGCTCGGCAAGACGCAACTCGATGGCTCCAAGGGCGTGAGCATGACCTTCCGCCCCTGGGACGGCCAACTGCGCCAGCCGATGCTCCTGACCGACGGCCAGGGCGTGATCTCGCAGGCGCCGATCGAAGGCATCCTCCACCCGACCAACGTGCTCGACACGCTCGGCACCGATGCCGGCGAGAAGCTTTGCAAGGCCCCGCGATGAGCAGCACCCTGGCGTTGAACCCGACCGCCTCTGGCGCGCGCCGCGGCGTGCCGCATGCGCTGCAGGCGCTGCGCGCGATCGTGATGCGCGAGCTGATGAAGTTCCTGCAACAGACCGGCCGGCTCGTCTCGGCGCTGGTGCGCCCGCTGCTGTGGCTGGCGGTGTTCGCGGCGGGCTTTCGCAATGTGTTCGGCATCGCCATCGTCGAGCCCTACGACACCTACATCCCCTATGAGGTCTACATCGCGCCCGGATTGGTCGGCATGGTGCTTCTCTTCAACGGCATGCAGTCCTCGCTGGCCATGGTGTATGACCGCGAAATGGGGCTGATGCGCCTCCTGCTCACCGCGCCGTTGCCGCGGCCGTGGCTGCTGTTCTGCAAACTCGCGGCGACCGCGCTGCTTTCGGTGATCCAGGCGCTGGCCTTCGTGGCCATCGCGCTGCTGATCGGCACCGAGCTGCCCGTGTTCACCTTGAATGGCCTGCACGCGCTGGGCGCGGTGCTCGCCGGCGCGCTGATGCTCGGGGCGCTCGGCCTGCTGCTGTCGGTGCACATCAAGCAGCTCGAGAACTTCGCCGGCACGATGAACTTCGTCATCTTCCCGATGTACTTCCTTTCCACCGCGCTCTACCCGCTGTGGAAGCTGCAGGAGTCCGGCGCCGAATGGGTGTACCAGGCGGCGCGCTTCAACCCGTTCACGCATGCGGTGGAGTGGATTCGCTTTGCGCTCTACGGCAAGGACCCGGGCATGGCGCCCTACGTGGTGCTCGGCTGCCTGGCGGTGTTCTTCGCGCTGGCCTGCTGGGGCTACGACCCGCAACGCGGCTTCGGCCAACTGGCCAAGCGCGGCGGCGGCGGCGGATGAACGCACAGGACCGAACCCCCGACTTACTGCCGCCCATCAAGACGGTGCGAAGCACCGAGAGCGGCGCATCGAGCGCAGCCCGCCTGTGTCCAGAGGAATCATGAAGCCCGCCTCGCGCAACCTCCTTCGCCGCCGCACCCTGCTGCGCGGCACCGCCGCCTCGCTGGCGCTGCCCGCAGTGGGCACGCGGGCGCAAGGCGACTTCTTCACCCGGCCGATCACCTTATGGGTACCCTGGCCGCCCGGTGGCGGCACCGACCTGTCGATGCGCGTGCTGGCCGAGGCCGCCTCGCATCACCTGAGCCAGAAGGTCGTTACGGAAAACCGCTCCGGTGCCGGCGGCACCTTGTGCATGCCGATCCTGCAGCAGGCCGCGCCCGACGGCTACACCATCGCGCAACTGCCGCAGACGATCTTCCGCGCGCCCTATACGCAAAAGGTGCTGTGGGATCCGATCCGTGACGTGACACCGATCCTCCAGCTCACCGGCACCACCTTCGGCATGGTGGTCGCCACTGAGAGCCCCATCAAGACGCTGGACGACGTGTTCGCCGCGGCGCGCAAGGGCAGCGCCCAGGGCAAGAAGATCACGATCGCGAGCAACGGTGTGGGCACCACGCCGCACGTCGTGATCGAACAGCTGTTCGCCAAGCAGGGGCTGGAGTACCTGCACATTCCCTACAAGGGCGTGGCCGAGCAGATGCTCGGCGTGGCGAGCGGGCAGGTGCAGGTGGGCGTGGGCTCGACCGCCTTCGGCCCCTTCGTCGACAACGGCAAGCTGCGCCTGCTCATGACCTTTGGCGAAGAGCGCAGCAAGCGCTGGCCACAGACACCCACGCTCGAGGAACTGGGCCACGGCATCGTCGCCACCTCGCCCTACGGCCTGGGCGGCCCGCGCGGCCTGCCGCAGCCGATCGTGCAGATCCTCCACGAAGGCTTTCGGGCGGCGATGCTGGAGCCGGCGTACATCGCCGAGCTGGCGCGGTCGGACCAGCAATTGGCCTATCTCGGGCCGGAGGAATACGCCAAGGCGTGCCGGGAAGCGTATGCGGCGGAAAAGCTGATCGTGCAGCGGCTGGGGTTGATGCGGCGAGGGGGATGAGGTTCGGTCTGCCGCCCACAGGCTGCAAACCACAGAATCAGTTCAAAGGGCTGTGTCGCGTGCCAGCTGCGGCAAACGATCAAGCCGACGGCCCGAGCAGCCCGTGCTCGCTCGCATAGCGCAGCAGCTCCACCGCACTGCCCGCGCCCAGCTTCTGGCGGATCTGCGTCTGGTAGTTCGCCACCGTCTTCGTGCTCAGTCGCAGTGCCTGGGCGATCTCTTCGACGCTGCGGCCCGTGCACAGCTGCTGAAGGATGTCGAACTCGCGACTGCTCAGTCTGCGGTGTGGCGGGCCGTCCGCGGACTGGGCTGCGCCGAGTGCAGCCACGTCGGGCGAGAGCGCGGTTTCGCCGCGTGCGGCGCGGCGCACGGCATCGACCAGCACTTCGGGTGCGCTGCTCTTGGTCACGAAGCCGGCCGCGCCGGCGCGCAGGCACTGGTCGAGCATGGCGGCGCCGTCGTGCATGGTGAACACGAGCACCGGCAGGCCGGGCCGCCGCTGGGTCAGGCGGCGCAGCAGTTCCAGACCACTGCGGCCCGGCATCGACAGGTCGAGCACCAGCAGGTCGATCGCATCGCCGCCCGCGCCGGTGAGCGTGCCATAGGCGGAATCGGCGTCGGAGAACTCGGCGACGACCGCCATGTCGGGCTCGAGTTCGAGCAAGCGGCGGTAGCCGGCGCGCACGACGGCGTGGTCGTCGGCCAGCGCAACACGCAGGGTCGTGGAGAGGATCGTTTCGCTCATGGCGCAGTGTCGCCGCGCAGGTTCTGCGTGCCGGCACCGTCGGCTGAATCGCCGCGCGCCGCACGGTCGACGTCGTTGTCGACGCCGTTGATGCCGCGACTGCCGCTACCGCTACCGCTACCGCTGACGTTGGCGTTGGCGTTGGCGCCGCTGCCGACCGTGTTGATCACGAACGGCAACCGCGCATCGAGGCGCAGTCCCGGCTTGGCGGTGCGCAGATCGTCGGTCGCGCGCCATTCGAGATCACCGCCCGCTGCCCAGATGCGCTCTTTCACGCCGGCCATCCCATTACCGCGCTGCCACGCGCCGGCATCCAGGCCGCGGCCGTCGTCCTCGACCGACCACTGCAGCAGACCGCGCTCGCCGTCCCTCTCGATGCGAACGCCCAGCCGCGCGTTTCGCGCGCCGGCATGGCGTGCCACGTTGGTGAGCGCCTCCTGGCTGATGCGGTAGACCGTAAGCATCAACTCGCGCGGAAGCAGGAGTTCGCTCTCGGCGGCGCCGCCCGTTCCCGCACATTCGAAATCCAGCGCGTAGCGCGTGGCTTGCCCGGGCGACTGAGCCCAGGCCTGCACCAGGCTTTCGAGCAGTTCGCGCAAGCGCAGCGCCGGCTCGTCGCCTGCTTCCTGGCTCGAGTCGCTCAAGCCGAGCGGGCGCAGCCGCGTCAGCAGGCCGCGCACCTCCTGCTGGATGCGCGCGCACTGCTCGGCCATGCCGGCCACCACGGCGGCGAGCTCGGGAACGTGAGCCAGGCGCCGCTGCAGCCAGGCGGCATCGACGCGCAAGGCAGTGAGGTGCTGGCCGAACTCGTCGTGCAGTTCGCGCGCGAGCCGGCTGCGCTCGTCCTCCTGCAAGGTGAGCACCTGGCGCGCCAGGCCGCGGCGCGCCTCCTCGGCTTGTTCCAGCGCACCGCTCAGGTGGCGCAGCGCGGTGGCGATGGCATCGAGTTCGCGGATCGGCATCGGCGGCAGCCCGCGCAGCGGTGCCAGCTCCTGGCGTTCGATGCGCGCAATGGCGTCGAGCAGCGGACGCAACGGCCTGAACGCGCGGCGCAAGTGCAGGTGCATCACGGCGAGCATGACCACGCTGCCCAGCGCCAGCAGGCCGAGCAGTTCGAGCAGTTGCTCGAGCGCCTCGCGCTGCTCGCTGTCGGGCGAAGCGCGCAGTTGCAGGCGCCAGACTTCGCCGCCCGGCCGCGGCAAGGGCCAGTCCACCACGTGCTCGGGCGGCGGCGGAAAAACGCGCTGGTTCAGCGCAATCAGCCAGCCGAGTGCGAACGGCGGCGGCTCGATTTGCGCCTCCGGCAACAGCGCGAGGCCGTCGTCGTCGTACAACTGCAGACGAAGGTGCCGCAGGTTCTCCGAGGTCTGCAACCAGCGCAGGGCCTGAAGCATTTCGGCGCGCGGGCGCTGCTCGGCCACCGGCGCGGCCAGCAGCGCCATCGCGCGGGCGAGGGTCACGGCCGCATCGGTTTCCTCGCGCATGTCATCACGCGCCCGCCACAAGCCGAGCAGCAGCGCGAGCAGCAAGCCGACGAGCGCGACCGCCAGCGCGCCGCGCATGACGACGCGCGGCAACTCGATCGGAGCCGGAGCGCGCATCAAGTCGGGAAAAATTCCTGCCGCTCGCGAAGAGTCAGCTCGCTCAGAATTCAAGGTTTGCATTCATAACAACAGAGGAGACGATCGATGGGACATATCTCGAAAAGAATCGGCGGCACGCGTCCGATGGGGAACGTTGCCCGAGGCCCCGCACTATCACCGCTGTCGAAAAGCCTTGCGGCCCGAGGCTGGCTGGGAGTTGCCCTGATCGCAATGCCCGCCGTCGCGGCCGCGCAAAGCGCACCGACCCCCGGCACGCCGGCCGCGACCACGAAGCTCGACCGCGTCGAGATCATCGGCACCTCGCCGCTGCCGGGTCAGGGCATCGACCGCGACCTGTTGCCCTATTCAACCCAGCTCATCAAACGCGAGCGCATCGATGACGCGCAGGCCGGCAACCTGGTCGATTACCTCAATCGCCGCGTCCCCGGCGTGCAGGTCAACGACATCCAGGGCAGCCCATTTCAGGGCGACCTCACCTACCGCGGCTTCCGCGCCTCGCCGTTGCTCGGCGCCGGCCAGGGCCTGTCGGTCTATCTCGACGGCGTGCGCATCAACGAGCCTTTCGGCGATGTCGTCAATTTCGACCTGATTCCGGAATTTGCGGTCAACACCATCTCGCTGGTGCCCGGCGCCAACCCGGCCTTCGGCCTCAACTCACTCGGCGGCGCGCTGGCCTACACCACGCACGATGGCCGCAGCGCACCCGGCGCACGCGCCGAGATCTCCGGCGGCAGCTTCGGCCGCAAGCGACTGGACCTGAGCTACGGCCGCAACGACGAAGCCAGCGGCTGGCATCAGTTCGCCGCCTTCACGTACTTCGAAGAAGACGGCTGGCGCGACCATTCCGAAGGCGATCTCGGCCAGTTCCTCGCCAAGATCGGCCGCGACAACGGCACCACCAACTGGAGCGTGAACCTGCTGCTCGGGCGCAGCGACCTGGTCGGCAACGGCCTGATCCCTGCCTACACGATTGATGACGGCGAACTCGAGAAGGACCTGTACTTCAGCCGCCGCGAGTCGGTCTACACCTTCCCCGACCAGACCGAGAACAAGCTGGAGCAACTCAGCTTCAACCTGCAGCACGCGCTCAGCGCCACAAGCTCGATCTCGGCGCTGGCCTACGTGCGCCACAGCACGCGCGACACCGTCAACGGCGACGAGGCCGAAGAGGAACCCGAGAACCCGGGCGACCCGAACGCTGCTTTCAACAGCACGAGCACCACCCAGACCGGCTACGGCGCCGGCCTCAACTACGCCAGCCAGATCGGCGCCCACCAGTGGCAAGTGGGCGCCACGGTCGATACCAGCAGCGTCGGCTACCGGCAGTTCGAACGCGGCGGCCTGTTCACGCCCGATCGCGGCGTGGAGCCGGCGCCGGGCTTCGGCAATGAACTGTCGGCCGACGTCGACGGCGAATCCACGCACTACGGCATTTATGCCAGCGACACGATCCGGCTCGCCCCGCGCACCCACCTGACCGGCACACTGCGCTACAACCGCTCGCGCGTCGGCAACCAGCTCACCACGCGCGACGACGACACCGACGTGGTCGAAGACAAGCCGCGCGAGACCTTCACCTACAACAGCGTGAACCCGGCGCTCGGCATCGCGCACCGGATCGGCGAGGCGGGCAACACGCCGACCGTCTTCGCCAACGTGGCGCGCAACTCGCGTGCGCCGACCGTCATCGAACTCGGCTGCGCCGACCCCGAGGAACCCTGCCGCCTGCCGGCGGGGCTGCAGGCCGACCCCTTCCTTGAACAGGTCAAGTCGACCTCGATCGAGGCCGGCCTGCGCTGGCCCTTCGCCGAGAACGCGCGCTTCACCATCGCGGCTTTTCGCACCGACAACCGCGACGACATCCTGTTCCGCAGCATCGACGTCAACGGCCAGCTCGGCTACTTCGACAACTTTTCCAAGACGCGCAACCAGGGCATCGATACCGAACTCGCGCTCACGCTGGGCCGCTTCGACGTGGGCATCGGCTACAGCTTCCTCGATGCGACCTACGAGGCCGACGGCGTGCTGCGCCAGGGCGAGCGCAACGTGGCGATCGAGCCCGGCACGCGCATCGCCGGCATCCCGCGCCACACGCTCAAGCTCGGCGCCGACTGGCGAGTCGGCGGCGGCTTCTCGCTCGGGGCCGACGTGCTGGCGGTCTCCTCGCGCCGCGTGTCGGGCAACGAGGACGGCCTGCTGGAAGACACCGCACCCGGCGACGAGCCCGAAGCGCGACGCCTGAAGGTCCCCGGCTACGGGCTGCTCAACGTGCGCGCCAGCTACAAGCCCGACCGCGCGTGGGAGGTCTACGCCAATGTGACGAATGTCTTCGACCGCCGCTACGAGAACTTCGGTGCGCTCGCCGAGACCGTGTTCGACGCTCGAGGCAACGGCCCCGGCGAAGAGCGCGATGCCGTCTTCGTGGCGCCGGGCGCCGGCCGTGGTGTCTTCGTGGGGCTGCGCTACCGCTACTGACGTCGCCGTCTGCTCCCTCTCCCTCTGGGAGAGGGTTGGGGTGAGGGCCACCGCAGTGCGCTGATCCCCTGCGCCAACCGCCCGCACCTCGCACGCCGGCACCCCGCTTCAAGCCACCGGCAAACTGATCACGAAGCAGCTCCCGCCACCCTCGCGCGCTTCGCAGCGCGCCTCGCCACCGTGGTGACGCGCGATCTGGCGCACGAGGCTCAGTCCCAGACCCACGCCGCCCGCCTGCTCCGCATGCCCCGGCAGGCGATAGAAGGGCTCGAAGATGCGTTCGCGCTGCGCCTCGGGCACGCCGGGGCCGCGGTCGAGCACGCGCAGTTCAAGCTGGTTGCCGGCGCGCCTCATTTGCAATTCCGGTGCGCCCGCGCCGCCGTAGCGGCAGGCGTTCTCCAGCAGATTGCGCAACGCGCGGCGCAGCAGCCGTTCGTCGCCCGAGAGCGTGTCCGGCAGCGGCGCGCCGTGGCCGTTCTCGGGGGCGAGCGGCGTGGCCAGCGGTTCAGCCGGCGTCAGCGGCGCCTCGGGCAGATCCAGCGTCGCGTTGACACGGGCAGCCTCCTCGGCGGCCAGCGCGATCATGTCCACCGCCTCGCGCACCCGCTCATCGACGCCGTCGGGAGAGCGCTCATGGCGTGCGTCGAGCCGGCTGGCCAGCAGCACCTCCTCGACCAGCTGGTCGAGCTCTCGAATGTTGCGTTCGATCTCGGCCTTGAGCGGTGCACGCTGGGCCCCGGCCGCGCCGTCGAGCATTTCCACCGCCATCTTCATACGCGCCAGCGGGGAGCGCAGTTCGTGGCTGGCGTTCGCGAGCAGCGAGCGACTGGCCAGCACCAGCGACTCCACGCGCGCGGCGGCCTGGTTGAAGCTGGTCGCCACCGCCGCGACCTCGTCCTTGCCGGAGGCATCGACGCGGTGATACAGCGCACCGGCACCGAAAGTCTCGACGCCCTGCTTGAGCACTTCGAGGCGGCGCGTCAGCCGGCGGACCACGGGATAGGCGCCCGCGGCGACGGCCACGAACAGCAGCACCAGCGTGACGACCAGTCCGGTGCCGCGAATGAAAGCCGGCGGGTCGCCGAGCAGCCCGCGCTGGGCCGCCCGTGCGCTGCTGCGCGTGCGATAGGGACGCACCACCCACAGCACGCGACCATCGCTCAATTCCACGCGCTGCGGTGGGCGCTGGCCCAGCGCGGCGCCGGCGGCTTCGCGGCGTGCGTCGGCGTCGTCTTCTGCAGTGCCGGCAGCCGGCGCGGTGCCGGTCGTGCCTTGCGTCCCATCGCTGCGCGGATAGTCCGCCGCGGCGGCGATGCGCCGGCCCTGCTCGTCGTCGAGCGCGAGCGGCAGGCGCAGCCGGTCAGACCAATCGAGCAGTGCCTGCCCCTGCTGCTCGGGCGGCGCCGTCGGTGGCGGCAAGGCGTTGCGGATCAACTCGCCCCAGGCCGTGACCCGCTCGGTCGCGTTGTCGCGAAAGCGCTCACGCTCGGCCTCGATGTTGTGCTGCAGCAGCCAGCCCGCGATCAGCGCAAACAGCAGCAGCAGCGCCACCACCGTGAGGTAGATGCGCAGGTAGAGCGTTCTCATGCGCCGCCCCCGAGCTCAGGGCGCGCTCCGCCGGGCTCAGGCTGCCTCGGCATCCTGCTTCTTCGCGAACACGTAGCCGGCGCCGCGCACGGTAAGGATGCGGCGCGGCATCTTCGGGTCGTCTTCGATGGCGGCACGGATGCGCGAGACGTGCACGTCGATCGAGCGGTCGAAGGCCTCCAGCGCATGGCCCTTGAGCACGTCCATGATCTGATCGCGCGAGAGCACGCGGCCCGGCGCGCGGGCCAGCACGAGCAGCAGGTCGAACTGGTAGCTGGTCAGCTCGCAGGGCTTGCCTTCCAGGCGGGCCTGGCGGCCAGCGGGGTCGACCTCCAGCCGGCCGAAGCGCAGCACTTCGTCGTCGCTCGGCGGCGAGGTGCGGCGCAGCAGCGCCTTTACGCGCGCCAGCAGTTCGCGCGGCTCGAAAGGCTTGGGCAGGTAGTCGTCGGCGCCGAGTTCCAGGCCGACGATGCGGTCCATCGCCTCGCCGCGGGCCGTGAGCATGAGCAGCGGCAGGCTGCGCGTGCGCGGTGCCGCGCGGAGCTCGCGGGTGAGCTCGAGGCCGTCGCCGTCCGGCAGCATCAGGTCGAGCACCAGTGCGTCGTAGGGCTCGCGCGCCAGCCGGTCGCGGCCGGCGGCCAAAGTCGGCACGGCTTCGACGCTATAGCCGGCCTGGCGCAGGTAGTCGCCCACCATGGCGGTGAGGCGGGCGTCGTCATCGATCAGCAGCAGTCGGGCACTCATGGCGGTTTCTCGAAGGGGGAAATCCGCAGCGGTCTTCAAAGCACGCTGCGGCGGTCCACGGACAGGGCGTCTGAGAGGATAGGCCACGAGCCTTGCTCAGCGCTGTGCAATGCGGTGCAGCGGTGACGTGCCGGACGCCGAGGCCGAGGGCCCTGGCGTCCGAACGCCGCTCTCTTGCCGTGCGGAAAGCGCGTGGACCGCAAGACTCAACCGGCCGGCGCGTCGAGCTGCCGGCGCTCGCGGTGGTGCTTCTTCATCAGCTCACGCCGATCCTTCTGCTTCTCGGCCATCTGCGCGCGCTGTTCGGGTGTGAGCAAGCGGCTGATGTCGAGCATGGCCTGGGTCATGCGCTGGCTGGTCTGATCGTGCTCGGCCAGCATCTGCCGGCGCAGCGCCTCCACTGCGTTGGCGTCGACGGTCGGTTGAGCAAAAAGCTCCATTTGCTGCTGGCGCAAGGAGCGGCCGGCCGCGCGGCGATCCTTGTTTTCGGCCGCCGCGGCCTCGGCGATCTGCCTTATCTGAGCACGTTGCGCGTCGGTCGCATTCACGCTGTCGAGCATGCGCTCGATGTGGCGCGGCGAGCCGCCCCTCATCGCGCCGCCGTGGTGGCCGTGGTGCTCGTACTGGGCGTGCTGGCCTCGGCCGGGATCGGCCCATGCGGCGACGCTGGCACCTGCAAGTGCCACGGTCACACCGAGCAAAACGCCGCGCATGCCGCGCGAAGACACAGTCGAAAGTCTCATCGTGAGTCCCTGCAAGAACACCCCGGTGCGGGGTGGTACAGCCATGCTCGGTGGCGGGGGTGAAGACGGCTTGGGCTTGGGGTAAAGATGTGTGAACCCCTCACGTTCGCCGGCCCGCCCCTTGGTCACGAGCAGCAGCCACTCTGCGAAGAGCATGTCTTCGACGTCACCCCGTAGCCCCTAGCTCGCAAACCTTCTTGGGATACACAAGCTGCATTGCGCCTGCAAGAGTTCCACCGGTTGCGCGGCAGCCGACGGGCTGCGCCGACAGCCCGCTTCAATCTCAAGGAGACCCTCATGGCAGGACACGGAAAAGTCTATCGATCGGGCGACAGCCCACCCACCTCCAGCTTCTACGACCAAGGCAAGTTCGGCCGCCTTTTCGGCAACTTACCGCCCTTCGCCGCCGACACGCCGAGCAAGCGCGCCGCACTCAAGGAACTCGGCAAGCAAGGCGGCCTGATGGACGCGATGGATCAGCTCACCGCACACCCGCGCGACCTCATTACCGACGCCAACCTGTCGCTCAACAATTCCGACAACCCCGACATGCCGGCCGGTATGACGTTCCTCGGCCAGTTCCTCGATCACGATCTCACGCTCGACATCACTTCAAGCCTGGAGCAGCAGGTCGATCCGGAGCTGATTCAGAACTTCCGCACGCCGGCGTTCGAGCTCGACAGCGTGTATGGCCAGGGTCCCCAAGGCTCGCCGGCGCTCTACGACCAGAGCATCGACGACGGCCGCACCACCTTCCTGGTCGAAGCCATTCCCGGCTCGCCGGCCCAGTGCCGCGATGGCTCGCAAAAGTTCGACCTGCCACGCAACAGCCAGGGCACGCCGATCATGGGCGACCCGCGCAACGACGAAAACATGGTGCTTTCGCAGCTGCATGTGGCGATGCTGCGCTTTCACAACGCCATGGTTGCCAAGGTGAAGGCCCACACCGGCAGCACCAATACGCACGAGATCTTCACCGAGGCGCAGCGCCTGGTGCGCTGGCACTACCAGTGGATCATCGTGCACGAGTTCCTGCCCAAGACCATCGGCCAGGCGATGGTCGACGACATCCTCGAGAACGGCCGCAAGTTCTACAAGTGGCGCAACGCGCCCTACATCCCGGTGGAGTTCTCGGTATCGGCCTACCGCTTCGGGCATTCGCAAATTCGCTCGAGTTACCGCGTCAATTTCGGCCCCGTATCGACCGGCGAAGTGTTCGCCCTGCTCTTCAACGACAACCTGGCCGTCAGTCCGATCGCCTTCGACATGCGCGGTGGCACACGTGCGGCCGACCGCTTCATCGACTGGCAAACCTTCTTCGATTTCGGCAGCCCGCCGCCGCGCAACAACAAGCGCATCGACAGCAAGCTTTCGAGCGTGCTGTTCGATCTGCCGGGCATGCCGGGCGGGGAGCCGCAATCACTGGCCGGGCGCAATCTGCTGCGCCACCTGACCTTCAAGCTGCCGTCAGGCCAACGCGTCGCCAAGGCCATGAAAGAAGAACCGCTGACCCCTGCCGAACTGGCTGATCTGGCGCCGCTGCACCTGGACGACAGCACGCCCTTGTGGTTCTACATCCTCAAGGAGGCAGAACTGCGCGCCGACGGCAAACGGCTCGGCCCCGTGGGCGGGCGCATCGTCGGTGAGGTCTTCATCGGCGTCTTGCAGGGCGACGCCATGTCCTACCTTCGTCAGGAGCCCGACTGGACGCCGACGCTCGGCAGCAACGACCAGTTCACGATAGCCGATCTGCTCAACGCCGCAGGCGTCGTGACGGCCCTTTGAAAAGCCAAGAAGGCGGGCCGCAGCAAGGCCCGCCCCGACGGCTTCGGTTTCACCGCTGGAGCCGAATTCCAGCACTCGCCGCGACCTGCTCACAATCGCTGGCAGAACTCCCTCAGGTGGTCGCGGAACCACTGGTGCCCTTCGTCCGACTCGACCGATTCGTGCCAGATCAGGTACACGGGAAACTGCGGAATGCGCAAGGGCACTGCATGCGACTTCAAGCGGAAGTTGTCGGCATACAAGTACGCCATTCGCCGGGGCACGGTGCCGATCATGTCGGTGGTCTGGACGATCACCGGCATCGAGACGAAATGCGGCACCCTTACCGCAATGCGCCGTTGAAGCCCGCGTTTGTGCAAGGCCAGATCGATCATCGGCCGCGCATTGGAAGGGGCGGCCAGCACCACGTGAGGCAAGGCCAGGTACAGCTCTAGAGTGAGCCGCTCGCTGACCAGGGGGTGATCGCGGCGCGTCAGGCTCAACAGCGTTTCGGTGAGCACGCAGGTGTTGCGGTAGGCCGACTCGGTCAACACGAAGTAGTCGAGCGCCAGGTCGACCGCGCCCTCGCGCAATTCGGCCTTGAGTTGGGCGCTCGACTCCGGGCGAATCCTGATCCGGATGTTTGGCGCCACCTCGGCCAGCCACTTGATGAAGCCCGGCAGGATCACGGCTTCACCGTAGTCCTCCACGGCAATGACGAATTCGCGGTCGGAGCGGGCGAAGTCGAAGGCCTCGTCACCGCGCAGGCCGCGCTCGAGCACGTTCAAGGCCTGGCGAATCGGATCGGCGAGCTTCTTCGCCCGCGGCGTGGGCCACATTCCCTGCGCACTGCGCTCGAACAGCGGGTCCTGCAGCCGCTCGCGCAGCCTCGCCAAGGCGTTGCTGACGGTCGGCTGCGACAAGTGCAGCTTGTGCGCCGCCTTGGAGATGCTGCGTTCACCGTAAATCGCATCGAAGACCAGCAGCAGGTTCAGATCGAAGGTGCGCAGGTTCATGCGGCGGCATATTTGGAATCTGAATTCTGCCTATTCGACATTGAAAGTTGCTGAATAACAAGACCACTCCGACACTGCCTTCATGGCAACGAGTCGGGAGACGAACGCAATGGCCGAAGCCACGGCACCGGTGCTTTTGGACTGGCCGCTCGACGGCGTCGCCCGGCTGCGGCTGAACCGGCCGCAAGCGCGCAACGCGCTGAACACGGCCCTGCGCGAGGCGCTGGCTCGGGCGCTCACCGAGCTCGATCGGGACACCGACACCCGCTGCGTCATCCTGTGCGGGGCGCCGAGCTACTTCGCTGCCGGCGCCGACCTGAAGGAGATCGCTGCGCTGGGCAGCGCGGAAGTCTTCAAGCTCGACGTGCCGCGGTACTGGAAAGCGATCGCCGACTTTTCCAAGCCTTTGATCGCTGCGGTGTCCGGCCCGGCGCTGGGGGGCGGCTGCGAGCTTGCCCAACACGCCGACATCATCCTTGCCGCGCGCTGCGCGAAGTTCGGTCAGCCGGAGGTCGCTGTCGGCATCATGCCCGGGGGCGGCGCGACCCAACGCCTGGTCAGGGCACTCGGCAAGTACCGTGCAATGAAGTTGCTGCTGACGGGCGAGCCGGTCAACGCCGAGGAAGCGCTCGCGATGGGGCTGGTCACCGAAGTGGTCGAAGACGACGCCCTCGAAGCGCGCGCGCTGGAACTTGCCGCGCACATCGCCTCGCGCCCGCCGCTCGCGCTGCGCCTGATCAAGGAAGTCGCGCTTGCCGGCGCCGACGCGCCTCTCGCAACCGGCTTGATGCTGGAGCGGCGCGCCTTCGAGCTGCTGTTCGACACGGCCGATCAGAAGGAAGGCATGCAGGCCTTCGTCGAGCGCCGCCCGCCTGCCTTCGTCGGCCGATGAGCCCGGCCGCCCTGCCCTTCGACACAACGCCATCCACTTTTCAAGGAACGAGCTTCATGCGCCCAGACGTCGCCATCGTCGGCTACGGCCGAACGCCTTACAGCCGAGCCAAGCCCGGCGAGCCCGTGCTGACGGCCGACGATTACATCGCCTGGGCCGCCGACCTCGCGCTGCAAAAAGCCGGCATGTCGAAGAACGACTTCGACGGTCAGGGCCTGGGCGTGGCGCACGCCGAGGTCGCGCACACCGTCAACTGGTCGGCAGCCGTGGCCGAAAACATGGGCATCAGCCCGCAGGCGCTGATACGCGGCGATCAGGGCGGGGCCTCCGCTTCGTCGATGCTCATCCGCGCGGCCGCGATGATCAGTGCGGGCATCGTCGATCGCGTGCTCGTGGTCGGCGCCGACACGCCGTTGAACATTCCGTCGGTCGCCCCCGGGCTGCCGCTTTCTCCCGAGCGCACCCGCGGCGTTTACTGGGATTTCCAGGGACCCTTCGGCGTCATGGGCGCGAGCGCGCAGTTCGCGCTGGTGCAAAAGCGCTACATGCACGAGCACGCGCTGAAGTTCGAACAGCTCGGCAAGATCGCCGTCAATGCACGCTTTCACGCCTCGCTGAACCCGGGCGCCATCTACCGCAAGCCGTTCACGGTGCAGGAGTACCTCGAGTCGCGAATGCTTTCCGACCCGATCCGTCTGCTCGATTGCGTGCCGATCGTCAACGGCGGCCTGGCCTACATCGTGACCTCGGCCGAGACGGCGCGCACGCTCACCGACCGCCCGGTGTACCTGCGCGGCTTCGGCGAAGCCAACAACTACTACCACGGCTCGCGCACCCTGCCCGACATCACCGCCACCGGCTTTGTCCAGGCCGCGCCTCAGGCGATGAAGATGGCCGGCGTGACACACCAGGACATCGACTTCCTGCAGCCCTACGACGACTACCCCTTCATCGCGATGATGACGATCGAGGACCACGGTTTCTGCAAGAAAGGCGAAGGCGGCCAATTCGTCGAAGACCACGACCTGAGCTTCGACGGCGACTTTCCGATGTCCACAGACGGCGGTCAGCTCTCCGGCGGCCAGCCCGGCGGGGCGATCGGCGGCTTCATGCCGCTCGTCGAGGCCGTCACGCAGTTGCGCGGCGAGGCCGGCGAACGGCAGGTGCCCAACGCCACGGTCGGCACGGCCTGCGGCTTCGGCGGCATCCCGTACGGGCGCCCGGGCCGCAGCTGCATTTCCCTGGTTCTCGGAACGGAGCAATGACATGACCGAGACCGCCCTCTCCAAACCGCTGCCCGTCATCACCGACCTGACTCGCCCCTTCTGGACGGGCGCGAAGAACGGCAAGCTCATGCTGCAGAAATGCCCGCGCTGCGCCACCTTCAATTTCCATCCGAAGCCGTGGTGCATCGAGTGCGGCAGCCGCGAGCTTGCATGGACGGAGGCCAAGCCCTTCGGCACCGTCTACTCGTACACCGTGTCGCGCTCGGTGGCCATGAACTTCTCCGGCTGGCAGGCCGAATTGCCGGTGCTGATGTGCCTGATCGACCTGGACGACGGCGCGCGCATGTACGGCCAGGTGACGCACTGCAAGCCCGATGAACTCCGCATCGGCATGCGCGTGGAGGCGTACTTCGAAGCGATCAGCGAGGAGGCCGGCATCCCGAAATTCCGGCCCTCGCAGCAAGCCGCCCCCGAGGCTCGCCCTGCATGAACGCCGCGCCCGACGAAGCGACCCTGCGCAAGGCCGCCATGCAGGACGTGGCCTTCGATTGGCAGGACGCCTTGCGCCTGGATTCCCTGCTGACGCCCGAAGAAGTGATGATCCAGGGCAGCGCGCACAAGTATGCGCAGGAGCGCCTGATGCCGCGCATCCTGCAGGCGCACCGCCACGAGCGCTTCGACATCGAAGTGATGCGCGAGATGGGCGAGCTCGGCTTCCTCGGCGCGACCATCGACGGCTTCGGCTGTGCCGGCATCAGCTACGTGGGCTACGGCCTGATCGCCCGCGAGTTCGAACGCGTGGACACGGCCTATCGCTCCGCACTCGGCGTGCAGAGCACGCTGAGCATGATGCCGATCTACCTGTTCGGCAGCCAGGAGCAGCGCGAGAAGTACCTACCGGCGATGGCACGCGCCGACAAGCTCGGCTGCTTCGGCCTGACCGAGCCCGACCACGGCTCCGACCCGAGCTCGATGATCAGCCGCGCGCGCAAGGTCGAGGGCGGCTGGCGCCTCAGCGGCAACAAGACCTGGATCACCCATGCGCCGATCGCCGACCTGATGATCGTGTGGGCCAAGAACGACGACGGCAAGGTCTGCGGCTTCGTTCTCGAGCGCGGCATGAAGGGCCTGTCGACCAGCAAGATCGAGGGCAAGTTCTCCGTGCGCGCATCGCCCACCGGCGAGATCCACATGGACGACGTGTTCGTGCCCGAGGCGCAGCGCCTGCCCGGCGCCGACGGCCTCGCCGCCCCCTTCGCCTGCCTGAACAATGCGCGCTTCGGCATCTGCTGGGGTGCGATGGGTGCGGCCGAGTTCTGTTGGCACGCGGCACGCCAGTACGCACTGGACCGCAAGCAGTTCGGCCGGCCGCTCGCCGCGAACCAGCTCGTGCAGAAGAAGCTGGCCGACATGCAGACCGAGATCAACCTCGGCCTGATCGCCTGCCTGCACCTGAGCCGGCTACGCGACGAAGGCAAGGCGAGCACCGAGATGGTCTCCCTGCTCAAGCGCAACTGCGCAGGCAAGGCGCTGGACATCGCGCGCATGTCGCGCGACATCCACGGCGGCAACGGCATCTCCGACGAGTACCACGTGATTCGACACGTCCTCAATCTGGAAACCGTCAACACGCTCGAAGGCACGCACGACATCCATGCGCTCGTGCTCGGCCGCGCGCAGACGGGCATCTCCGCCTTCAAGTAAATGCGCGCCATGACTCCCCTTCCCTGCCATCGCGCCGATGCGATCGCCGCACTGATCCATCCCCGGTCGATCGCCGTGATCGGCGCTTCGTCCGACCTTTCCAAGATCAACGGACGACCGCTCAAGCACCTGATGGACAAGGGCTACACGGGGCGCATCCTGCCGGTGAACCCCAAGTACGCGCAGATCGCGGGGCTTACCTGCTACCCCACAGTCGCGAACCTGCCCGAGGCCGCCGATCTCGCGATCGTGGCGGTGCCGGCGAGCGAGGTGTTCAAGAGCATCGACGCGCTTGGCCAACGCGGCGTGCGCGCTGCCGTGATCTTCAGCTCCGGCTTCGGTGAAACCGGGCCCGAGGGCCTGGCGATGGAACACGCGCTGGCCGAATGCGCCCGCTCGCACGGCATGGTGCTGTGCGGCCCCAACTGCCTGGGCTTCGTCAACGCCTTCGAGAACGTCTACGCGACCTTCAGCCAGTACGCGGACGGCGAGACCGGGCCGGGACCGATCGCCTTCGTCACACAGTCCGGCGCATTCGGGACCGCGATTGCAGCGTTGGCGCGCGAGCGCGGCCTGGGCCTCGGCTACTTCATCAACACCGGCAACCAGGCCGACCTTGACTTCAGCGAGCTGATGCTGAGCGTGATCGAGGATCCGCGCATCCGGGTGGCGGCCGGCTACCTGGAAGGCCTGGACGACGGGGCCTCGCTCATCCGCCTGGCCCGGCGCTGCCGCGAACTGAACAAGCCGCTGGTGCTGACCAAGGTCGGCCGCATGGCCTCGGGCCAGCGCGCCGCGGCGTCGCATACCGGCGCACTGGCCGTCACCGACGCCGTGTTCGACGCTGTGATCCGCCAGTACGGCGTGCTGCGGGCTCGCAACGAAGAGCAGATGCTCGACATGCTGGAGGCGCTCAGCCAGGACCGTTGTCCCTGCGGCAACGGCCTGGGGATCGCGACACAGTCCGGCGGCGCCGGAGTGATGATGGCCGACCGTGCCGAAGAAGTCGGCCTCGTGGTGCCCGAGCTCACGCCTGCAACGACATCGCGTCTGGCAGAGGTCATGCCCGCGTTCGGTGCCGCAGGCAACCCGGTCGATGTGACCGGCCAGTTCGTGGCGCGTCCCGAACTGCTGCGCGAGTCGGTCGTGGCGCTGCTGGACGATCCGAACATCCACATCGGGATCGTCTGGCTGCAGCTGATGACGGCGCACGTCGATACCCTGGTGCACATCTTCTGCGAGATCCGTGATCGCACGACCAAGCCGCTCTTCGTCTGCTGGGTCGCCGCGCCGGCCGATGCCATGCAAAAGCTGCGCGCCCAGGGCATCGTCGTGTTCACCGCGGGGGAACGCGCGGTGGAGGCGGCAGCCGCGCTGGCCCGGCACCACGCGTTCCAGCGCAAGGCGCTCGCTGACAAATCCGCCGCGGTAAAGGCCTTGCACATCATGCCTGTCGATGCCACCGCAGGCGGCATCGTCGACGGCGTGCAACCCAGCGTTCAGGCGACCGAATGGCTGCGCGCCGCCGGCGTGCCGATGGCAGCGGTGTCGCTGGCGCGCGATGAAGACCAGGCGGTCGCGCAGTGGCGCGCCGTCGGTTCGCCTGTGGTGCTGAAGATCGAGTCGCCCGACATCACGCACAAGACCGAAGTCGGCGGCGTGATCCTGAAGCTCAACGACGAAGGCGCGGTGCGCGAGGCTTATCGGACCCTGATGCAGCGCGCTCGCGAGGCGATGCCCCATGCGCGCCTCGAAGGCGTGCTCGTGCAAGGCATGGCGCAGGGGCATCTGGAGCTCGTCGTCGGCGTGCAGCGCGATCCGGTGTTCGGCATGATCGTCATGGTCGGACTGGGCGGCGTGCTGGTCGAAGTGCTGAAGGACGTGGCGTTCCGCCACGCGCCGTTCGATGCCGACGAAGCACAAGCGATGCTTCGCGAACTGCGCATGACCGCCTTGCTCGACGGCGTGCGCGGGCAGCCTGCCGTGGATCGCACAGCGATCGCACACATGCTTTCCCGACTTTCGCATTGGGCGGCCGCGATGCACCCTTTGCTGGCCGAACTCGATCTGAACCCGGTGCTGGTCGGCGCCGATGGGCCGATCGCCGTGGATTGCGTGATGGTGCTCGAGGATCAGCGCCACCCCGCACGATGAAGACGAAGGAAGCACGCACGATGAAGAACGACAGATAGCCAAGACAAGCCCGCCCCACCTCGACCGATATTCACCTGGAGACAAAACCATGCAATACGGATCCCGACGCCTGATGTCCCGACTGTTCGCCGGCGCAGCGATCGCCGCGACGTTCTCGGTCAACACCACCGCCTTCGCGCAAAGCTCGTATCCCAACCGCCCCGTCACGCTGATCTCGCCCTACAGCACGGGCGGCGACGCCGACCTCGCCGCGCGCGGCCTGGCCGCTGCCGCACAGGACGTCCTCGGTCAAACGATCGTCGTGGTGAACAAGGTCGGCGCCAGCGGCGTGATCGGGTCCGCCCAGGTGGTCGCCGCCCCACCCGACGGCTACACGCTGCTGCTCGCGAGAACGGGATCGCAATCCATCCTGCCGGCCATCGAGCCGACCTCGACGAAGTACAAGTGGGACGACTACACCTTCATCGGCACGCTGGAGCTCAACCCCTACGGCTGCGTCGTCAATGCGAAGTCGCCTTACAAGAAGTTCGAGGACCTCGCCCAGGCCATCCGCACCAAAGGCAAGACGCTCAACTACGCCACGGCCGGCAGCCTGACGACGAACGACATGGGCCCGCGCCAGTTGTTCAGGTTGCTGAAGGTCACCGACCAGGTGCCGACGCAGATTCCCTACAAAGGCACAGGTGACACCACGATGTCGCTGATGGGCAACGAGACCGAATTCTCCTGCGGCAGCCTCGGGCCCTTCCTCAGCCTGATCAAGAGTGGTGAGCTGCGTGCGCTGATGGTCACCACCGCCGAGCGCATCGAGCCCTTGCCCGATGTGCCGACCGCCCGTGAACTCGGCTTCAAGGACATGGAGCTCATCGTCGGCTGGAGCGCCCTTTTCGGCCCGCCGGGATTGCCCGACGACGTGCGTGACAAGTGGGTGTCCGTGCTGAAGACCGTTTCGAAAGACCCGAAATGGCTGAAAAGCACCGCGCAAACGGGCTCCATCCCGTATGTGACGACGCCCGGCGAGACGAAGGAGTTCGCCCGCAAACAGCACGAGCTTTATCGGTCGCTGGGCGAGCAGCTCAATATCATCGACAGCAAGAAGTAGCCTGCGCGAGGCCGCGCAACCTGCGATTGCCAAGCCCCTTCAGACTGGAAAGCACAATGACCCGAGGCAAATTTCGAGGTGCCGATGCGTTGATGACATCGCTGGCCAGCATCGGCGTTCGGCAGATCTTCACCTTGTCGGGCAATCACATCATGCCGATGTTCGACGCCGCACTCGACGCGGGCCTGCGTCTGATCCACACGCGGCACGAGGCGGCGGCGGTACACATGGCCGATGCCTATGCGCGGTTGACCGGTGAGCCGGGCATCGCGATGGTGACCGGGGGACCGGGGCATGCAAATGCCGTGTCTGCGCTGTACACGGCGCAGATGTCGGAGTCCCCGGTCGTCCTGCTCTCCGGGCATGCGCCGATCAAGCAGATCGGCATGGGCGCCTTTCAGGAAATGCGGCAGGCCGACCTGGCGAGTCCGGTCACGAAGGCGAGCTGGACGAGCGAACGAACCGATGCGCTGGCAAGCGACCTCGCTCGGGCCGTGCGCACGGCCCTTTCGGGGCGTCCCGGGCCGGTGCACCTGAGCCTGCCCACCGACGTGATCGAAGCCGAGGCGCAATCCGCCGGCCTGCCCGACGCGGCGCAATCCAAGGCCACGGCAATGTCCCTCGATCCGAGCATCGCGGCTTCCATGCTGGAATGCCTTGGCGCGGCAAAGCGGCCTCTCGTTCTCGTGGGACCAGCCAGTCTCAGCAAAGAGAGCCGCCAACGCCTGGCCGCGTTGGAAGACGCGACCGGCATCCCGGTCATCGGCATGGAAAGCCCCCGCGGCATCCAGGACCCGAGTCTCGGCGCGTTCGCGGAGGTGCTCGCCCAGGCCGACTGCGTGCTGCTGTTGAGCAAGCGCCTGGACTTCACCCTGCGCTTCGGCCAGGCGCCGGCCTTGCACGCCGACTGCGTTTTTCTGCAGATCGATGCCGAGACCGAAGAACTCGATCGCACTCGCAGGGCGGTCGGCTCGCGGCTGGAAGGCGTCGCAGTCGCCGATGCCGCGTCGTCGATCGCCGCGCTGACCGGACTCGCATCGCGACAGCGTGTCGGCCCTTCCGCCTGGCGAGGCGAGGTCCGTGATGCGGTTGCTTTCAGACCGCCTAGCTGGACCGAGGCGTCGTCCGCCGAACCCGGCCGCATGCATCCCGTGCAGGCCTTGCGGCCTCTGCAAAGCCTGCTCGACAGGCATCCCGATGCCGTCTTCGTTTCCGATGGCGGCGAGATCGGCCAGTGGGCGCAGGCCTGCCTGAAAGCGCCGAACCGTGTCATCAACGGCGTAGCAGGTGCCATCGGTGCGGCGCTGCCGTTTGCGCTGGCCGCGCGCGTTGCAAAACCCGATGCACCGGTCGTCGCAGTGCTGGGGGACGGTACCTTCGGCTTCCATGCCGCAGAGATCGACACGGCTGTTCGCTACCAGCTCCCGTTTGTCGCTGTGGTCGGCAACGATGCTCGCTGGAACGCCGAATATCAGATCCAGCTTCGCGACTACGGTGCCCAGCGACTGGTCGGCTGCGACCTGCTTCCCACCCGGTACGACCTGGTCTCGGCCGGCTTCGGCGGCCATGGCGAACTCGTCACCGACCCGGGGCAGGTAGCGGCAGCGGCCCAGCGCGCGCTGCAAAGCAGGCTGCCCGCGTGTCTCAACCTCATGATCGAAGGCCTGCCTGCGCCCGCGGTCAGTCGGCGTTGAGCCGCCTGTTCTCCGCTACATCGACAACGCCCGCACGATGGCGCCTGCGCCGCCGAGCATCAGCACGACAAAGAGCGCCTGCTTGACGCGTGCGGGCGGCAGTACACCACGCAGCCTGCTGCCTGCGAACACACCCGCGGCGCAGGCCGGAAGCAGCCACAAGCCACTGAGCAGCAAGTGGTCCTGCTGCAGGAGCCCGACGCCGGCGAAGGCGGCGAGCCGGCACAGCGCGCTGATCAGGACGACCGCGGACATCGTCGCGCGAAGCGACCCGGCGTCCTGGATGCGGCGCGCCAGATAGATGGTGTAGATCGGCCCACCGGTGCCGAACAGTGCGCTGAAGACGCCACCGACAAGACCAGCCGGCACGACCCACAGCGTGCCGATGGCGTGGCGAGCCGGCGGCGCGACGAGGCTCCACGTCGCGGTCGCGAGCACGAAGACGCCCAGCGTGAGCAGCAGCCACCGGGCCTGCACGCCGACCAGCGCAATCGCGCCGATCGCTATGCCGATCAGCATGCATGGGAGCAGGCGAAGCAACTCCATGCGGGATATCTGCTTCCAGTTGCTCACGCCCACCGCCGACGTCGCCGCCAGGTCGAACAGCAGCACCAGCGGCACGGCGAAGCTCAGCGGAACGAACTGAACAAGGATCGGCACCGCGACGATCGAGGAGCCGAAGCCGGTGAGGCCGAACACCGTGTAGGCGAGGAACACGACGGCCGCCATGCCGACGTAGGCCGGCAGCGTCGGATCCATCAAATGAGGCTCTGGCCCGGCCTGATCTTCGTGAAGTGCACCGGCTCGTGGCGGACCTCGAGCTCCGCGCCCTGCCGGCGCACGGCAGTGAAGGTCGACGTTTCGAGGTCGCCGACCTCCGGGAAATCCTCGCGGAAATGCGCGCCGCGCGAATTCTCTCTGGCCAGTGCCGACACCGTGATGGCGCGGCTCACGTCGATCAGGCTCTTCAGATTGAGCCATTCGTGCCAGCTCACGTTGAACGTGCGGTCGTCCGCAGACACTCCGGTGCGCGCGAGTTCGGCGTCGAGTTCGATCAGCCTCGTTTGCGCGCGCCGCAGGCCCTGTTCGGTGCGCAGGATGCCGGCGTCTTCCCACATGCAGGCAAACAGCTCTTCGCGGATCGCTTCGGTACTGCCGGCCTTCTGCTGGAACGGCACTTCATGCGCGGTGATGCTCTGCCGGATGGCCACCTCGTCCGGCTCTCGCCAGCCGCCGTTGCGGCGGACCCACGCGGCCATCGTGTCGCCCGCGATGCCGCCGAAGACGGTGGAGTTGGCGACGCCGTTGCCGCCCAGCCGGTTGGCGCCATGCACCCCACCGGTGTCTTCGCCGGCGGCGAACAGGCCGGTGAGCGCGGTCGAGCAGTCGGGGCGAAACGCCACGCCGCCCATCAGGTAGTGAGCGGTTGGCACCACCTCCACCCGTCCGCCCGCCAGATCGAAACCGCAGTCGGCGCAGCGCTCGACCATGCCCTTGAACTGGCGGCGCACGTTGTCGGGGCCGAGGTGCGACATCTCGATGAAGACGCCGCCGTTGGGCGAGGTGCGGCCGGCGCGCATCTCGGTGAAGATCGAACGCGAGACGATGTCGCGCGTGGCGCGTTCGCCGCGTGCGTCGTAACGGGCCATGAAGCGTTCGCCACCGCCGTTGAGAAGGTAGCCGCCCGCACCGCGCAGGCCTTCTTCGAGCACAGTGCCCGTCATGCGCGTGCCAGAGCCGGCCAGCAGGCCGGTCGGGTGGAACTGCACCATCTCCATGTCGCGCAGCGACAGACCGGCACGCAGCGCCATCGCGAGGCCGTCGCAGCTCTTGTCGCCCGAGGGCGTGTGGTACCTGTACATGGTCGGGCCGCCGCCGGTGGCCAGCAGCACGGCCTTGGCTTGGACGAAGACGTATTCGCCGCTGCGAATGTCGATCATCAGTACGCCGGCGATGGCGCTGCCGTCGGCCGTGCGAACCAGCTCGATCGCCCGGTGTTCCTCGAGGCGCCCGATGCCGCGCGCCCAGACCTGCTCGGCGAGGCGGTTGATGATCTCGATGCCGGTCAGGTCGCCCTTGTGCACGGTGCGGTCGAAGGTCTGCCCGGCAAACGCTTTCTGGTGCACGGTGCCGTCGGGGTTGCGGTCGAAGAAGCAGCCGAGCTCGTTCTCGAGTTCGCGGATGCGCACGACCGCCTGCTCGACCAGCGTCCACGCGAGTTCCTGATCGGCGAGCCACTTGCTGCCCTCGATCGTGTCCATGAAATGGCGCTCGACCGAATCGCCTTCGGCCAGCGCGACGTTGTAGCCGCCCTGGACCATGCGCGTACAACCCGACTTGCCGAGCAGCCCCTTGACGGCCACCGTGACCGAGAGCGAGGGATCGGCGGCATGAGCATGCAGCGCTGCGAAGAGGCCCGCGCCGCCGGAGCCGAGGATCAGGACATCCGTCTGGATGCGCCGGTACTTCACGCCTTCACTCCCAGGCTCGCGAGCACCTGGGTTCGACGGTCCTTTGCGTCCTTCATGACAACGTCGTACAGGCTGTTGCCATGGCTGTCCATCGCCACCAGCAGCGGGCCGAAGTTGCGGATCCTGAAGCGCCACAGCGACTCCGGATTCAGGTCGTCCATGTCGACGTCCTCGATCTGTTCGATCCACGTCGTCTCCAGCGCCGCAGTGCCACCGACGATCGCCAGGTAGGCGCCGCCGATCTCGCGGAACGCGGCCAGCGTTTCGTCGCGCATGCCGCCCTTGCCGATGATGAGGCGGACGCCTTCGCGCGTCATCAGCGGGCGCGTGAAGCGCTCCATGCGGTCGGAGGTGGTGGTGCCGATGCACACCGGCGCATAGCCGGCCGGGTGCTCCGAACTTTCGGGCACGCGCTTGACGTTCGGCGCGGTGTGGATCACCGCATGGCCGCGCAGGTCGAAGCGCGTCCTGCGCCCGCGGTCGAACATGTGGATCTGCGTCGCGTCGCGGATGCCGAACAACGTGTGCTGCAGCGTGACCGTGTCGTCGACCTGCAGGCGCCTGACCTGCGCTTCATCGACCGGTGTCGTGAGTTCGTGGTGCGCCATGGCGGCCTGCTCCTTCAGAAGCCGTAGCTCACGCCGTCCGGCGTGAACGTGGCGCGCGCGCGACGCGCCGAATGGCACTGCATGTTCACGGCGATCGGATTCATCGTGATGTGCGTCCCGGCCAGTTCGATCTGTACCGCGAACGCGGTCGAGTCGCCACCGAGCCCCTGCGGCCCGACGCCGAGTTCGTTGACGGCCTTGGACAGTTGCGCTTCCAGCGCGGCGCCATCGGGATCGCTGCACACGCTGCCCAACTCGCGCGTTGCCGCGCGCTTGGCCAGCGCCACCGCGAGGTCCGAGGTGCCGCCCAGACCCACGCCGACGATCGTCGGCGGGCAGGTCTTGCCGCCGGCGGCGAGCACGCAGTCGATCACGAAGGCCTTGATCGCGTCGATGCCTTCGGCCGGGATCGCCATCTTCAGGAAGGAGTTGTTCTCCGAGCCGCTGCCCTTGGGGATCATTTCGATCTCGAGCCGGTCGGGCACGTCGATGAAGTCGATGTGGATCACCGGCACCTCGATGCCGCACGAGGTGTGCTCGTTCTTGCGCGTGAGCGGGTGCACGACCGACGAGCGCAGCGGGTACTCGCGCGTGGCGCGCTCGCAGCCGCGCCGCACCGCCTGCTTGAGCGCATGGCCGTCGAGCTCGATGCCGCGGCCGATCGCCACGTTGTAGATCGGCACACCGGTGTCCTGGCACAGCAGGTTGTCTGTGTCCTCGGCCACGCGGATGTTGGTCAGCATCGTGCCGAGCACGCGCTGGGCGGTCGGCGCCGTCTCGCTTGCGGCGAGACGGTCGAAGCCTTGCTTGATGTCCGGCGGCAGCACCTTCAGCGCGCGGATGTACAACTCCTTGGCTGCGTCCTCGACGCGCTGCAGATCGATCTTCAAGGTTTCGACTCCTCGTGGATGGCGGTGCTGCCGGACAGCAAACTCACTTCGTCTTCAGGTTCCGGTTCTTCACCACCTGCGCCCAGCGGACGGACTCGGTGTCCATCTGCTTGTCGAGTTGAGCCGGAGTGTTGCCGACCGGCACCATGCCGAGCACAAAAAGGCGTGCCTTGATCTCGGTGTTCCTCAACACCTCGGCGCTGTCGCGCTGCACCTTGGCAATCACTTCGGGCGGCGTGCCGGCCGGCGCGTACAAGCCGAACCAGCCGGTGTTCTCGAAACCCGGCAGGCCGCTCTCGGCCACCGTCGGCACATCGGGCAGCAGTTTCGAGCGTTCCTTGCCGGTGACCGCCAACGCACGCAGCCGGTCCGGGCCGAGGAGTGAAGCGGCGACGGCGATGTTGCCGACCATGAGCTGCGTCTGGCCACCGATCAGGTCCGTATAGGCCGGCGCTTCGCCCTTGTAGGGCACGTGCTGAATATCGATGCCGGCGGCATCGGCGAAGTTCTCCGCGGCCAGGTGCACCTGGCTGCCGACGCCCGCCGAACCGAAGCTCAAGGCACCGGGCTTGGCCTTCGCGGTCGCGATCAGATCCTTCATCGACTTGATGGGCGACTTGTCCTGCACGACGACGAGCATCGGGCCGCTGGCGATGTTGCTGATCGGCATCAGGTCCTTCTCGGTGTCGAACGGCATCTTCGCGTACAGATGCGGATTGATCGTGATGCTGCCGGAGGCCATCAGCAACGTGTAGCCGTCGCCCTGCGCCTTGGCGACGACATCGGAGCCGATATTGCCGCCGGCACCGGAACGGTTTTCCACCACCACCGTCTGGCCCCACTTGTCGGAGAGACGCTGCGCCAGCATGCGCGCGACCACGTCGGTGCTGCCGCCGGGCGCGAACGGCACGATCATCCTCACTTGCTTGGTCGGCCATGCGGTCTGCGCATGCAGCGGCGCAGCGAAGGGCAATGCAAGGCTGCAAGCGGCGACCAACATAAGCCGCTTCGAACGCGATCGCAATACAGGCGTGGATTTCATCGATCTGTCCTCTCCAAGGGTGCCGTACCGGGATGGCGCGGCTCGCCCGACATCATGTGACCAAGGCCAACGCAAACGCCATCCCGGTTGCTACCGAGAAACCCGCCGCGCCGGCGATCCAGTTCTTGCGCAAACCGCTCCAGGGCGTGAACTCGATCAGCAGCAGACGAACGCCGCCGACCATGTGCATCGACAGCAGCACGACCAGGCCCCACTCGGCAAACTCGAACAGCGGCATGTCCGCCAGGCGCAGCCAACGGTCGAACGCCGCGTGGCCATGCAGCGCCTGCGCCAACACCCAGAAATGCAGCGGCAGAAACAACGCCAGCAGCAGCCCCGAGACTCTGTGCACAACGAAAGCCCAGTACGCGGCATGGCCGCGGGCGCGTGCGTCGTTGGATCTTTTCATGCGAGCCGCCCGCTCGACGGGGACGACGGATGCCTCATGTCGCCACCACGGCGTACACCGCGCGCAGGCCGGTGACGAGGATCAGCAGCCCGAACAGCCTTGCGGCGAGCAGCGCACGCGCCGCCGGCCAGCGCAGCCATTCGACGGCAACATTGGCCAGCCCCGGCGGGACGTGCACCGCGCACGCGACGACGAACAACGCGTAGAAGGCGCCGAAACTCCAACTGCCCTGCGTGCGCCCCAGGATCTCGCTGCCGCTGAGGCCGCCGCGCACGGCGTAGATCATCACCGCCAGGTGCACCAGCACGCACACGGCGAGCATCATGGCGCTGATGCGCTGGAGGTACCAGCGGCGCGCCTCGGCGACAGCGTCGGTGCTCATCGAGCTTTCCCGCTCGCCGGCGACGTCGGGCAACCCGCGACGGAATACGCACCGGCCTGTGAGCGGCTCACAGTCTGCCCCGCACGGCGGCACGACCGACCACCCGCTTGAGCCCGGCGATGCCGGCAGTCGGCGAGATTTGCTTCGGGCAGTGCACGGTGCAGCTACCCTGCGTGTGGCAGGCGTGGCAGCCGGCGTCGCCGGCGACGGCCCGCAGCCGCTCGAGCTGCTGCGTGTCTCGCACATCGTTGACCAGCGTCCAGGCGCGGTTCAGCGCCGCCGGGCCGAGGTAGTCGGGCCGCGAGCTCACGACATCGCACGAGGCGTAGCAAACGCCGCAGCCGATGCATTCGACGCCCGCGTCGGCGGCCTTGCGCTCGGGCGAGTCCGGCTTCACCGGCTCGAAATCATCGGCACGGGTGCGCTTGCCCTTGAAGCTGCCCTTGGCTTTGGCCCACTTGTCGAAGAACTCGCTCATGTCGGTGACGAGGTCCTTGACGACCGGCAGGTTCGCCAGCGGAGCGATCTCGAGCTGGTCGCCTGTGACGACCTTGGCCACATGCGTGCGGCAGGTCCAACGTGCAACGCCGTTCACCGTCATCGCGCACGAGCCGCACATGCCGACACGGCAGGCGAATCGGTAGCCGAGCGAAGGCTCGAGATTGCGCTGGACGTAGGTGACGATGTCCAGCACGGTCTGGCTTTCCAGGCGCGGCACCTGATAGCTCGTGAACTCGCCCCGCTCCTTGCCTCGCCAGATCCTGACCGTGAGGTTCTTCGTCATCGACTGCGCTGTAGGCCCAACAAAGGAGCAATGATTGATGAGACAAAGCGAAATGAAAAGCGAATAAAACTTCGCTGAAAGACAAGGAATGCTTTACAAAGAGAGCCGGCCGCGGGAGTGTGAAAGCCTTGCGCAAGAGTCTCGAGGGGCGCGCAAACGCCTTGCGTGACGCTTGCCCCTCGCCCCTGCTCCTTGCCCCTGCTCCTTGCCCCTCACCCAGAGCCCGCCCTTTCAGGTGCCGAGTCCGCCGTGCCCTCGATTCGCGTCTTCAAGACTTTTCTGGCCGTCGCCAAGCACGGCAGCTTTGCTGCAGCCGGCATGGAGATCGGGCTGACGGCCGCCGGCGTCGGCCTGCAGATGCGCGCCCTGGAAGAAGACCTCGGGCAGGCGCTGTTCGATCGGGCCGGGCGCGGGGTCGTGCTCAACACCACCGGCCGGCTGGCGGTCGCGCCCATCACCGACCTCGTGCGCCGCTACGAAGCGCTCGCCACGGTCGACACCGACGGCTTGTCGGGTACCGTCGTGGTCGGCGCGCTGGTCTCGGCGCTGATGGGCGCGTTCGCCGATGCGCTGTGGGCGCTCAAGCGAGAGCACCCCGGGCTTGAAGTGAAGCTGTTTGCCGGCCTGTCGGCGGATTTCGCACCGAAGGTCGAGCGCGGAGAACTCGACGCCGCCGTCGTGACACAGCCTCCGCGCGCCCTGCCCACCGGCGTGAAGTGGACGCCGCTGTATTCGGAACCGATGATCCTGATCGTGCCGCGCCGGCCGCATTTCAAGATGGGCCTGCAGGCGCACGACACGCTTCGCCAGGCGCCCTACCTGCGTTTCGACCGCGACACCTGGACCGGCCAGCTCGTCGAGCAGGTGCTGTCGCGCGCCGGCGTCACGGTCAACGAAAGCCTCGAGCTCAATTCCGTGGAGGCCATCGTCGCACTCGTGCGGCAGGGCTTCGGCGTGTCGATCGTGCCGCAGCTCGACAACGTCGACTGGGATCACGACCGCGACCTGGAAGTCGTCCCCGTGCCCGGCAACCGCATCCAGCGCCACGTCGGCCTCATCGAGCGCACGAGCCATTCGCGCACGCGTTTCACCGAGGAGATCAAGCAGCACTTCAAGACGAGGGCGCCGCGCCATCGGCCGGGCGGCGGGCAGCGGCCGTGAGCTTCGGCGCAGCTGACGATGTACCGAAGCGTTCAGCGATAGAACGCTTCGACCTTGCCTTTCAGCGTGATCATCAATGGTTGACCCGCTCGGTTGCGAGTCTTGCCCGCCGGCACCTTCACCCAACCCTCGCTGACGCAGTACTCCTCGACATCCGAGCGCTCGTTTCCATTCAGGCGAATGCCGATGGCACGTTCGAAAACTGCAGCGACGTGATGAGGACTGCGCGGGTCCGTCGAAAGACGGTCGGGCAGTGATGGCGAGCAAGCTGCATCGTTCATGGAACATCTACCTTTGTCGTTAGCGTGTGTGCGTGGAGATTTTCGGGGATTTGCAGTCCCTGAACCCCACCCGATTCAGCGCCGATCGGAGCGGAATGGTGAACGGCGCAGCCCATTGGTCGGCGGCAGATGCGGCCCCACAAAAAAAATAGGTCGGAGACCGCTACGGCCAACAAAAAGGCCGCTCGGAAAGCGGCCTAAGTTGTTGTTTTCGCTGCAGGTTTGGCGGAGAGGGAGGGATTCGAACCCTCGGTGCGGGGATACCGCACGCCTGATTTCGAGTCAGGTACATTCGACCACTCTGCCACCTCTCCAGATGATAAAAACCGTGGTCTCGCCGGGTTCGGCGAAGCCGCGAAGTATAGGGGATCAGGGGGATCAGGCGCGCAGAACCTCGGTGCCCCCGAGGTAAGGCCGGAGCACCGCCGGCACAGCGATCGAACCATCGGCCTGCTGCCCGTTCTCCAGCACCGCGACCAGCGTACGGCCCACCGCCAGACCCGACCCGTTGAGCGTGTGCACCAGTTCGTTCTTCCCCGGCGCGGCCCGAAACCGCGTTTGCATGCGGCGCGCCTGGAAGGCCTCGCAGTTGGAGCACGAACTGATCTCGCGATAGGTGTTCTGCGCCGGCAGCCAGACCTCGAGGTCGTAGGTCTTGGCCGCCCCGAAGCCCATGTCGCCGCTGCACAGCAGCACCACGCGATAAGGCAGTTCGAGCTTCTTAAGGATCGCCTCGGCATGGCCCACCATCTGCTCGAGCGCCGCATCGCTGGTGTCAGGCGTTGTGATCTGGACCATCTCGACCTTGTCGAACTGGTGCTGGCGGATCATGCCGCGCGTGTCACGCCCGGCGCTGCCGGCCTCGGAGCGGAAGCACGGGCTGTGAGCGGTGAGCCTGATCGGCAGTTGCGCCGCGTCGAGCACCTGCTCGCGCACGCTGTTGGTGAGCGAAACCTCCGACGTTGGTATCAGATAGAACTTCTCGGAATTCAGGACGCTGCCGATGTCCTTGATCGCCTGCACTGGCTCACCGCTCCCGAGCGCAGCCAGTTCGCGCAGCCGGAACATTGAACGCGAAACGGCAAACAGGTCCTCCTCGAATTTCGGCAGTTGCCCAGTGCCAATCAAGGATTCCGCGTTGACGATGTACGGCGTATAGCACTCGGTGTATCCGTGCTCCTCGGTCTGCACGTCGAGCATGAAAGCGGCCAGCGCGCGGTGCAGCCGCGCGATCGGCCCGCGCAGGAAGGAAAAGCGCGCGCCGGACAGCTTGGCCGCGGTGTCGAAATCCAGACCCAGCGGCGCGCCCAGCTCGACGTGGTCCCGGGGCGGGAAGTCGAAGCGGCGGGGCGCGTCGCCCTGCGGGCTCCAGCGCCGCACCTCGACGTTGCCGGCCTCGTCGGCGCCGACCGGCACGCTCGGCTGCGGCAGGTTGGGCAGGGCCATCAGCAGTGCGTGCAGGTCGGTCTGGATCGCCTCCAGCCGCTCGGCGCCCGTCTTCAGCGCATCCGCAAGGCCGGCCACTTCGGCCATCACCGAAGCCGTGTCCTCGCCCTTGGCCTTGAGCTGCCCGATCTGCTTGGAAAGCTGGTTGCGCCGCGCCTGCAGCTCTTCGGTGCGGGTCTGGAGGGCCTTGCGTTCGGCCTCCAGCGAGGTGAATCGCTCCACGTCGAGAAAAGGCTGCGGCGACTGGCGCGCCTGCAGGCGGGCGACGACGCCGTCGAGGTCTTTGCGCAGCAAGGTGATATCGAGCATGGCGTTATTCGAAGCCTCGCATCGACTTGTCGCCCAGGCCCAAAGGCAGCGGGAACTGCACGTTCTCCTGAACGCCTGTCAGCTTGCGCACCGACACCGCACCGAGCGCGCGCAGCCGATCGATCACCTGCTGCACCAGCAGCTCGGGCGCGGAAGCGCCTGCGGTCAGGCCCACGCGGCCGTGGCCGTCGAACCACTGGGGCTGCAGCTCTTCCGCCGAATCGATCATGTAGGCCGGGGTGCCGAGCCGCTCGGCCAGCTCGCGCAGGCGGGTGCTGTTGGAGCTGGTCGGGCTGCCCACGACCACCAGCACGTCGACCTTCGGCGCCAGCACCTTGACGGCGTCCTGGCGGTTTTGCGTGGCGTAGCAGATGTCCTGCTGCTTGGGCTCGCGCACCTGCGGGAAACGCTTTTTCACGGCGGCCAGAATCTCGGCGGCGTCGTCCACCGACAGAGTGGTCTGCGTCACCACCGCCAGCCGCTCGGGCTGACCGATCTGCAGGCGCTCGACATCCTGCACGTCTTCAACGAGGTGAATGCCTTCCGAGAGCTGACCCATCGTGCCCTCGACCTCGGGGTGGCCCTTGTGGCCGATCATGATGAAGTCGAAGCCTTCCTTGTGCAGCTTGGCCACTTCCACGTGCACCTTGGTCACCAGCGGGCAGGTCGCGTCGAACACCGAGAAGCCGCGCGCCTTGGCTTCGTCGCGCACCGCGCGGCTCACGCCATGAGCGCTGAAGACGAGCGTCGCACCGGGCGGCACGTCGGACAGGTCCTCGATGAAGATGGCGCCCTTGGTCTTGAGGTCGTTGACGACGTAGGTGTTGTGCACGATCTCGTGGCGCACGTAGATGGGCGCGCCGAACTTGCGAATGGCGCGCTCGACGATCTCGATCGCGCGGTCCACGCCGGCGCAAAAGCCGCGCGGCTCGGCCAGCAGCACATCGGTCACGCCGCCTTGTTCTTCGCCGCTTGTTCGTTCCAGGCTCATTCGAGCACCCCGATCACATGCACCTCGAAGGAAAGCGGCCGGCCGGCCAGCGGATGGTTGAAGTCGAACAGCGCCCAATCTTCGTCCTGCGGGCCCAGCTCGCGCAGCACGCCGGCGAAGCGCCCCTCTCCGCTGGGCGTGGGGAACTGCACCACATCGCCCACGCTGTAGGTCTCGTTCGGGTCGCCGTGTTCGCGCAGCACTGCCAGCGCCACGCGCTGCAGCAGCTCGGGATTGCGCTCGCCGAAGGCTTCGCCCGGCGCAAGCTCGAAGCGCGCGCGGGCGCCCTCGGTCAAGCCCAGCAGGCGCTGCTCCATGGCAGGCGCCAGCTCGCCTGAACCGAGCGACAAGGTGGCGGGGTTGTCGCCAAAGGTGTTGATGAGGTCCGCGCCATCGGGGCCGGCGAGCCGGTAGTGCAAGGTCAGAAAAGACCCCGAGCGAACCTGTTGAAGCTGTTCCAAGGGCAGCGCTTTCGCTTCGATAGACTGCAGCGATTGTAGTTTTTGCGTTCCGCCCCTCGCGGGGCACCGGCTTGCCAGAAACGCCGCTCCGCTTTCCCGGGTCGGCCACCGGCCGGCGGGCCGAAGCGCCGCGTCCGCGCCCTGCCTCACCCGAGCCCTCCCGCCATGTCGTTCGATCAGCTGCCCCTCGAGGCGCGCCCCAGAGAAAAGCTGCTCGCCCGCGGGCCGGCAGCGCTGGCCGATGCCGAACTGCTGGCGTTGCTGCTGCGCACCGGCACGGCGGGGCAAGACGTGCTGCAGATGGCCCAGGCCCTGCTCGATCAGTTCGGCGGTCTCGGCGGCCTGATGGCGGCCGAGCCGCAGGCACTGCTGCGCGTGCGGGGGCTCGGCCCGGCCAAGCGCGCCGAGCTGGCCGCCGTGCTGGAGATCGCGCGCCGCACGCTGGTCGAGCGGTTGAGTACAGCGCCGGTGTTCGATGCGCCGCAGACGGTCAAGGACTACCTGCGGCTTCAGCTCGCCGGCTTGCAGCACGAAGTGTTCGCGGTGCTTTTTCTCGACAGCCAGCAGCGGCTGCTCGCCTTCGAAGAGTTGTTCCGCGGCACGCTGTCGCAGGCCAGCGTGTATCCGCGTGAGGTGGTCAAGCGCGCCCTTGCGCTCAACGCTGCAGCTGCCATCCTGGCGCACAACCACCCTTCAGGCGTGGCCGAGCCCTCGCGGGCCGACGACGTGCTCACGCAGACGCTCAAGGCCGCATTGGCGCTGGTGGACGTGCGCGTGCTCGACCACTTCGTCGTCTCGCGCGGCGGCGTGGTGTCGTTTGCCGAGCGGGGCTTGCTGTGAACGCACCGCCCTTGCGCCGTCGAGGCCCGAGGTCCCGCGCGAGCGAGCGTGAGCGCCCCGCCGCCCCGTCCACCGGCCTGCATGGGCTGGGCTCGCTCAAGCGCCAGCTCGACGAGGCGGCGCGCGAAAGCAAGCTGCGTGAAGCACAGCAGCTTGCCCGCGAAATGGCGCTGCGCCGCGAGCGCGATCTGTTCGTGCACAGCGTCGGCCCGGTCACGCCGCTCAAGGCCGCGGCCCGCGCGGCGATGGCCCGCCCACGGCCCGAGCCGGTGCCGGTGCAGCGCCAGCGCGACGAGGCCGCGGTGCTGCGCGAGGCGCTGTCCGACGACTTCGACGTCGAATCACTGCTCGATACCGATGAGGCACTGTCCTTTCGCCGCGACGGTGTCGGCATCGACGTGGTGAAAAAACTGCGCCGCGGCGGCTGGACGATCCAGGCCCAGCTCGACCTGCACGGCCTGCGCCGTGACGAAGCCCGCGAGCGCCTGGCCGGCTTCCTGCGCGACGCGGCCCGACACGGCCTGCGCTGCGTGCGCGTGGTGCACGGCAAGGGCAACGGCTCGCCGGGTCGTCAGGCGGTGCTCAAGGGCAAGGTGCGGAGTTGGCTGGTGCAAAAGAGCGAGGTGCTCGCTTTCGTTCAGGCGCGGGGTTCGGAGGGCGGCGCAGGGGCATTGGTAGTGCTGCTGGGCGACGGCTCCAAGCCTGCCAACTCTCCTTCTCCCTCTCCCTCTGGGAGAGGGTTGGGGTGAGGGCCGGCCGAAACTGATGCGACTTCCGGGCTGCCGAAGACGGCCCGGCTGGCCCTCACCCTGCCCTCTCCCAGAGGGAGAGGGGAAACACCAGCTAAACGCCCTGGTTTCTCATCCAGTCCGCGGTGTTGGCGAGCGATGCCTTCAGCCGCTCGGCGAGCACCGCATCGACCCCGCATTCCTGCATCGCCTGCGCCATGCAGGCCAGCCACTGATCGCGCTCGCGCACGCCAATGGCATACGGAAGATGCCGCGCGCGCAGCCGCGGATGGCCGTGGCGCTCGACGAAGAGGTCCGGCCCGCCGAGCCAGCCGCTCAGGAACATGAAGAGTTTGTCGCGCGAGCCTTCGGTCGTGCTTGGATGCAGCGCGCGCAGTTCGCGCAAGCCGGGCTCCAGGTCCATCAGGTCGTAGAAGCGATCGACCAGGGCGCGCAGCGCGGCTTCGCCGCCGAGTTGCGCATACGGTGTGTCGCTGGCGTCGGCTCGCAGGCGAGGGTCGGGAAGAATCGCGGACATGGCAATGAACAGGTGAGGACGCGGCTTGCGCTTGCAAGCGATCGGACGATCAGGGACTCAAACGCGCCGCCAGCGCAACGATCGCCTGTGCCGCCGGTGAGCCGGGCAGCGTCTCGACGACGAGCTGGCGTTTCTTGACCGCTTCGCGCACGGCGATGTCGTAAGGCACGTCGCCGAGCAGGTTGATGCGCACCGGCGCCTCGACCGACGGGCTCACGAAACGGTCCACGACTTGCTGAAGCTGCGTTGCCACGCCGCGGCCGTCGCCGCCGCGCGCCACTTGGTTGACCACCAGGCGCAGCTCACGGCGCGACTGCTGCAAGGCCAGCACCTTGATCGTTGCGTAGGCGTCGGTCATGGAGGTGGGCTCGGGAGTGGCCACGATGAGCACCTCGTCGGCCAGCGAGACGGTGTAGAGCACCACTTCGGAGATGCCCGCGCCGGTGTCGAGCAGCACCATGTCGAAGCGCGGCTTCACTTCTTCGATCACGCCCAGCAAGCGCTCGCGCACCTCCGGCGTGAGCCGCGAATACTCGACCAGCCCCGAGCCGGCCAGCAGCACCGAAAAGCCGCCCGGCGCCGACAGCACCGCCTGCTCCAGCGTGGCTGTGCCGGTGAACACGTCATGCAGCGTGACCTTCGGGTGCAGGTTGAGCACCACGTCGAGGTTGGCCAGACCGAGGTCGGCGTCGAGCACCAGCACTTTCAGCCCGCGCCGGGACAGGGCGGCGGCGAGGTTGGCCGAGAAGAAGGTCTTGCCGACGCCGCCCTTGCCGCTGGTCACGGCGAGGATGCGCGCGCGCGAAGCGGCGGGATTTACAGGAGAGGCGGGCGCGTTCATGGCGACGGGTCGCTGGTTAGGGCTGGCTAGCGGACTGAAGCGCGTTGGGGCCATCCAATGAGGCAAAGGCGCTGACAGCGAACAGCAGGCTTTTTTCTTCGGCGCTCACTTGCGACACCGCGGCCGGCTCGAGACAACTGCGGTTGCGGCCCTCGGCCTTGGCGCGGTAGAGCTGCGCGTCGGCGCGCTGCATCCACAGCTTTGCCGACGATCGCACCCAGGGCGGCGCAAACGCCCCGCCGGCGCTGAGCGTGACGCTCAATGCCGTGGCGGCACCGTCCCGGATGACATGCGACTCGACGGTGCGGCGCATGCGCTCGGCAACCGCTGCCCCGAAAAGCGGCGGGCAGCTCGGCAGCACGATGGCGAACTCCTCGCCGCCGTAGCGCACCAGCGTGTCCATCGGCCGCACGCACTGCTGCAGGCAGGCCGCCACGGCTTGCAGCACCAGGTCGCCCACGGCGTGGCCATAGGTGTCGTTGACGCGCTTGAAGTGATCGATGTCGAGGAGGAGCACCAGGGCCGATTCGCCCGAGCGCGCCACGCGGTCGGCCTCGCGCTCGAGCGTCATTTCCAGTTGGCGGCGGTTGGCCAGGCCGGTGAGTGCGTCGCGGCTGGAAAGATCGCACAGCGCATCGATCACCTGCTGCAGCCAGACGTTATCGCGCGGCCCGGGCGCGGGGGCACGCCCCGCGCGGCGCAGGAGTTGCAGCGCGGCCTCCAGCTGGAGGCCCTCAGGCGAATTGGGACGGGGCAGGCTCAAGATCGCCGCAGTCTAGCGGTGCCCGCCCGCCGCCAGACGGGGAACTGGCCGCGATCCGCCTGCTTTCTCGCGGGCTCCGAACATCCCGTGGACGGCCAAACTGCCGGCGAACCTCACCACGAACCACGAACCGTGCCGCCTCCGCGGCAGCGGCCGATCGTTCGACCTGTCCGAGCCCCCTTGCCGATGAGCGCCGCGCTGTCTCCCGTTTTGCTCGAACCCTATGCCGCGATGGCCGCGCCGGCCGCACCCGATCGCGAGTTCAGCTTCGATCGCCCCGACTTCGAGCGTGTGCGAGAGCTGATCTACCAGCGTGCCGGCATCAGCCTGCAGCCCGGCAAGCAGGCGATGGTGTACAGCCGCCTCTCACGGCGCCTGCGCGAGACGGGCCACCGCTCGTTCGCCGAGTACCTTGCGCAGTTGGAGCGCGGCGGCGCGGGTGAAGCCGAATGGCAGGAGTTCGTCAACTGCCTGACCACCAACCTGACGAGCTTCTTCCGCGAGGAGCATCACTTCCCGCTGCTCGCCCAGGCGCTGCAGCAGCGGCGCGGCAAGCCGCTGCGGATGTGGTGCAACGCCGCTTCCACCGGCGAAGAGCCCTACTCGCTGGCCATGACGGTGGCCGAGACGCTCGGCGAGCAGGCCGGCGTGAAGATTCTTGCGAGCGACATCGACACCAAGGTGCTCGCCGCCGCCAGCCGCGGCGTCTACGACGCCGACGCGCGCGGCCTGACGCCCGAGCGGCTCAAGGCGCACTTCCTGCGCGGCATGGGTGCGAACGCGGGCGCCATCCGCGTCAAGCCCGAGCTGCAGCGGCTCATCGAGTTCCGCAGCTTCAATTTGATGTCGCCGAGCTGGTCGCTCGGCGAGCCCTTCGACATCGTGTTCTGCCGCAACGTGATGATCTATTTCGACGCTGCCACGCAACGACGCGTGCTCGACAGCATGCACCGCGCCATGAAGCCGGGCGGACTGCTCTTCGTCGGCCACTCCGAAAATTTCACCGACATGCGCGAGCTGTTCCGCCTGCGCGGCAAGACGGTTTACGAGCGCGTCGGCGGCTGACCATCATGTCGATGCCAAGCCGCAGCCGCACGGCGCCCCTCCCCCGCGCGAACGGCGCCTCGTCTGGGCGCCCGCCCGTGCCTTTCGCGCGCGACGCGTCGCAGCTGGAGCGGCTCAAGGCCGCGCCGCGCAAACCGGGCGAAGCGTCGTTCTTCTTCTTCGAGCCGCACTTCGGGGCCGACGCGGTCAAGGTGCTGCCCGGCGAATACTTCGTGCACGACCAGGACCTGGCGATCCTGACCACCCTGGGCTCGTGCATCGCCGCATGCCTGTGGGACCGCGAGCGCCGCATCGGCGGCCTCAACCACTTCATGCTGCCCGAGCTGGGCGCCACCGCCACCGGCCTCGATTCGGGCCGCTACGGCTCCTACGCAATGGAGCTGCTGATCAACGAGCTGCTCAAACGCGGTGCCAGCCGCCTGACCCTCGAGGCCAAGGTGTTCGGCGGCGGCGCCGTGATTTCCGGCATGGAAAGCCTCAACGTCGGCGAGCGCAACACCACCTTCGTGCTCGACTATCTGAAGACCGAGCGGATCCCCGTGGTGAGCATGGACGTTCTCGACATCTATCCGCGCAAGGTCTGCTTCTTTCCGGCCAGCGGCAAGGCGATGGTGAAACGCCTGGCGGCGAGCAACCCCGAGGCGCTGGTCGCGCAGGATCGCGCGGCCGCCCGCAAGCCCTTGCCTGCTGCCAGCGGCGCAGGCTCGGTCGAACTTTTCTGAGAACCCGAACCAGCGACAAGGGCGCAGCATGATCAAGACGCGTGTAGTGGTGGTGGATGATTCGGCGCTGGTGCGCAGCCTGCTCGGCGAGATCATCAACCGCCAGCCCGACATGGTCTGCGTCGGCGCAGCTGCAGACCCGTTCATCGCGCGCGAGATGATCCGCAGCCTCGACCCCGACGTCATCACGCTCGACATCGAGATGCCCCGCATGGACGGCATCGACTTCCTCGGCAAGCTGATGCGCCTGCGGCCCATGCCCGTGGTGATGGTTTCCACGCTCACCGAGCGCGGCGCGGAAGTCACGCTCAAGGCGCTGGAGCTCGGCGCGGTCGATTTCGTGGCCAAGCCCAAGATCGGCGTGGCCGACGGCCTGCGCCAGCTCGGCCAGGACATCACCG
>NZ_JACDCW010000202.1 GCF_013817345.1 Methylibium sp. | reverse complement strand
GCCAGGGCTTGAGTGCGGCGATGACTGGCGCCGCGTGTTCGCGCCGGGCAGCCAGGCGCAAGGAGGACTCCTTGGCGCGCACGGTCTTCTCGATCTGGTAGAGCAGCGCGTGTAAATGCCGAATGAAAAATCCCCAGAAGTGCCGAGTGAAAATTCCCCACTTTCGGGATTTCCTGTCAGCGGGGATCAGGCATGCGCGGCTCCGATTTTTGGCGGCCGGCCGCGTCGTTTTGGTGGCGGCGGCGGGGTGATGGCGGCGTGCGAGCGCGTGTGCTCAGGGATGAGGTCGGTGTGGGCTCGAAGGCGGTAACTGGCGCCCTCGATCTGGACGACGACGGCGTGATGCAGAAGCCGGTCGAGCAGCGCGGTGGCCACGACGGGATCGCCGAACACCTCCCCCCATTCGGCGAAGCCGCGGTTCGAGGTAAGGATCATCGCACCCTTCTCGTAGCGGGCGTTGACGAGTTGGAAGAAGAGATTGGCGCCGCCGGGCGTGATCGGCAGGTAGCCGATCTCGTCGACGATGAGCAGGCTGCTGCGACCGAGAAAGCGGATCTTCTCGATCAGGCGGCCCTCGCGCTCGGCGCGGCCGAGCGCCTCGATCAGCTCGGCCAGCGTGGCGCGATAGACCCTCCGGCCGGCCTTCACTGCGGCGACGCCGAGCGCGGTCGCGAGGTGGGATTTTCCTGTTCCGGGTGGGCCGAGGAAATGCACGACCTCGGCGCGGGCGACGAAGTCGAGCTGGGCGAGCGCCATGATGCGGCCGCGATCGAGCGAGGGCTGGAAGGTGAAGTCGAAGCTCTCGAGCGTCTTCGGTGGCGTCAGCCTGGCCGTCTTGAGCGAGACGCCGATGCGGCGGGTCTCACGGGTGGCGTGCTCTTCAGCCAGGAGCGCGTCGATGGCCTCCAGCGCGCCGATCTCGCCGCGCTCCAGCTGGCGCATGGTGTGATCGAGCGCCTCCAGCGCGCAGGGCATGCGCAGGCCGACGAGGCTGGCTCGGATGCGGTCGAGCGTCTGGGTCATCGCGCGGCGCCTTCGCTGGCCAGGCGACGGGCGACCGCGTCGTAGAAGCTGAGCGGCCTGACGCCGACGCTTGTCTGCGGCGGCGCATCAAGCGCAGCGGGCGGCGGCGCCTTGCGATGAGCGGGATCGACGCGGCGCTGGTTCTTGCCCTCCAAAACCGGATGGGCCGCGATCAGCGCGCCGTCCTCGAAGATGCGCACTTCGCTGGGGTGGTTCTGCACGTCGAGGACGCGCTTTCGGGCGGTGTCGGGGACGCTGTAGAGATTGCCGCCGACCGAGACCATGCCCTCGCGGCTGACGCGCCGCTCGATGGTCAGCACCGCGCTGTAGGGGATGGCGGGGTGCGCGATCAGCGCCGGCTTCTCCTCGGCGAAGTGCTCGTCGACGACGCGGCGCGTCGTGGCGTGCACCCTGGGATTGGCGATCCGGGTGCGCCAGTGGTCGAACTGGGCGTTGAGATCGTCGAGGTTGCGGAAGCCGCGCGCGAGCCAGAAGTCCTGCCGCACGTAGCGGTAGGGCCGTTCGATCTTGCCCTTCGTCTTGGCCCGATAGGGCCGACAGGCGCGGGGTATGGCGCCGTAGTGGTTGAGCAGCGCGACGAGGGAGGCGTTGTACTGGACGACGCCATTTGCGTCCTCGCCGATCACCGCCGTCTTCATGCGGTCGTACAGCAGCTCGGACGGAGCACCGTCCATGGCGGCGAAGGCGTCGATGTGGCAGCGCAGGACGGTCTGCAGATCCTGCGTCGCGCAGAACCGGCCCCAGATCCAGCGGCTGTGCCCGAGGATGATCGTGAACAGCCACAGGATGCGCGCGACCCCGGGCTGATCGGTGAACTCCACCCGGAACTGGGCGAAGTCGACCTGCGCTTGCTTGCCAGCGGCGGTCTCGAAGCGGCGTTCGAAGACCTGCGCCCTTGCCGGCCGGGCGTCGCGCAGAAAGTCAGTGACGACGCTGTAGCAGCCAGGGTAGCCGCGCTCCTTCAACTCGCGCAAAAGCCGCTTGCCCGACAGGTCCGGCCAGGCCGTGATGCGGGCGCGCAGGTAATCCTCGTACGGCGCGATCAACCGAGGCTGCGCGGCGCGCGGGCTGTAGGCTGGCGACGCCATGCCGACCTCAAGGTGCTTGCGCACCGTCTTGCGGTCCATCCCGAGCTTGCGCGCGATGGCCGAGACGCTGAGCCCCTGCCGCTTCAAATCGTGGATCAAGACGATCTCTCCCAGTGTGATCACCTGCCTGCCCCTTCCGTTTTGGGATTGCAGGTGGGGTGCTTTGACCGCCGCCGATGTGCGGGGGGCATGCCC
>NZ_JACDCW010000026.1 GCF_013817345.1 Methylibium sp. | reverse complement strand
GAGCAAGGCAGGCTAAATGCCTGCCTTGCTCCGTTTCCTCTCCATAGAGAGCGAGTGCTGCCTGAGCAAAGCCGCGGGCGGGCGGCGGGCGCAGCGCCTGTGCGGCGGCGAGCAGCGCAGGGCTCGTGGCTGCGCGCGCAGCGCGCTTCGTCAACTGACTCGTCGCGGCTGTTTGAGCGCAGTGAGCAAAGCGAACGAAGCGAGTTCCGCGACGCAGCCACGAGCCCGAGCAGCACAGCGCAGTCGGCCCGCAGGGCCGACCGCAGCACCGAAGCGAAGCCCGCCGCCCTCCCGCGGCTTTGCTCACGCCCGAAATCCGCAAAGCAATAGCAACGCGTGCCGCAGATCCGCAACGTGCCGAAAGCAGATGGTCGGTTCATTTCAGTGCACCGCCGAAAAGCACTCCGCCGGCAGCAGCCGCCCGCCGTTCGTGCAGCGGCACAGCTCGTCGTGGCCGATGGTGGCGTGGCGGTAGGCGACGCTCAGGTGCTGGTCGCTGTACTGCTGCAGTGTCTTCTCGATGCCGCGGTCGAAGGCCGGTTGCACGAAGTGCGTGCCGCCGGTAGGGGTGGCGGTGATGATGCCGGCGCGCGAGACGCGCACGCCGTCCTTGAATACGTGCTCGGGCGCGGTGAACATGGTCTCGGGATTCGCGTCGGTCCGGTAGACCGCGATGTCGGCCGCCGCGCCCGCTGCGAGATGCCCACGGTCCTTCAGGCCGAGCAACCGGGCCGGGCCGCCACGCGTCATGATCGCAATCTCGTTGAGGCTGAGTTCGCGCTTGATCGAGGCGAGCTGCGACTGCGCCGCCACGTCGGGGTGCAGCCGGGCGAGCTGCTCGTCGCGAAAGCTCTTGTCCATGAGCAGCCGGATCAGGTGCGGGTAGCTGGTGAAGGGCGCGCCGTTCGGGTGGTCGGTGGTGAGCACCACGCGCCAGGGGTCGTCGACAAGCAGAAAGATCTCCAGCCCGATCACCCACTGCAGCGCATTGACGAAGCTCTGCTCGCGGTACTTGAAGGGCACCACGCCGCAGCCGGCATCGCACTCGATGTCGGCGCCGACCCACTTGCGCGGGTGGGCGAAGCCGTGCTGCGCATGCTGGCGCATCGAGTCGCCCGAGGCGGTGACGGTCTGGCCGAACATGATCTGCCCGACGTCGATGCTGATGTTCTTGTTGGCGTTCACGGCCTCGATGAGTTGCTGTGCGGCCGACGAGAACTTCTTCGGCCCCTCGGTGCCGTAGGCGTGAAACTGGATGTGCGTGAGGTGGGCGCGCTGGCCTTCGAGCGCGTCGATGGTGGCCAGGGTCGATTCGATGTTGCCGGCCACGCCGAGGTTGCTGCCGTGGATGTGCAGCGGGTGCGGCAGGCCGAGCTCGTCGATCGCGCGCGCAAGCGTGTGCACCACCTTGCGCGGCGTGATGCGCCAGTGCACGTGGTCCTCGTCGACGTCGAGCTTGCGCTGGTTGAACTTGAAGGCCGAGATGCCGCCCGGGTTGACCACCTTCACGCCCATCGCCTTGGCGGCGTTGACGGTCCAGGCGACGTAGTCGCGCAGCAGCTCGAAGTCGCGCTCCTCGGCGAGCATTTGCAGGAACAGTTCGTCGTTGCCGAGCATCACGTAGGCGCCGTGATCGAGGATGGGCACGTCGCCCATCTCCATATGGGCGTGGCGCGCATTGGCCAGCAGCATGGCCGGCTCGAAAGCCGAGGTGTAGCCCATCTCGGCGTAGCGATAGCCGGTGGCCAGCGTGCCCGGCGTGCAGTGGCCGCAGGACGCGAGCTCCAGCGGATTGCTCGGCAGGGGAATCGGCTCGCGGTTCAGGCGGTGGTCCTCGGGCAGCAGCATGCGCGCAAGGTTGACCTTGCCGCCGCCGATGTGGCTGTGCAGGTCGATGCCACCGGCCATGACGACACAACCGCTGGCGTCGATTTCCTCGGTCACGGCTTCCTTGGCGTGCAGATCGACGATGCGGCCGTCGCGCACGCCGATGTCGCGCACGGCGTCCTCGCCGTGCTGCGGATCGATGACGCGGCCGCCCTTGATGCGCAGAGTGCTCATGCAGTGGCTCCGGATTTGAGTGCAGCGACACGTGCCGTGAGCCGCGCCAGCACTTGCGGCAAGCCCGGCAGCGGATCGACGCGCAGCGGCTCCAGCGGCAGCGCGACGACGCCGTCGGTGCGAAACAGATGGCCGGTGCCGCCGATGCCAGGCGTGGCGACCGGGATGAACACCGCGCCGTCGGGCACCGTGATCTCCGGATGACCGAGCACCACGCTGGGCAGCCCGCTTGCCGGGGCCGCCGGCTCGGGCCCGAAAGACGAGATCCACAGCAGCGCATCGACGCTGCCGTCTTCGATCAGCCGCGTCGCATCGAAGCGCTGCGGTTCGTGCTCGAGCCCGAGAGGGCCGGCACGGCTGCGCAGCGGCACGCCCGAGAGCCAGGTGAAGGTCTGGTTGACCGAGAGCATGCCGTCGTTGCCGCCGAGCGGCAGCGCGGCTGCGCGGGTGTGGTTGTTGAGCGTGCCGATGAGCTGGTGGTTGAGCGCTTCGGCCACCAGCGCGCCGTGCAGCGGCATCTCGGCCAGCTCCCAGATGAAGACGACATAGCGCGCAGCACGCAGCCGTTCGGCCAGCGCGACCAGGGTCGGCGAAGCGGCCGGCAGCTTGCGCTCGGCCACCAGCGCGGCCAGCGTCGAGAGCGTCTCGAACAGGTCGTCTTCCAGCGGTACGGCATGCTGGGTGATGCCCGAGCGTCCTTCGAGGACCGGATCGATGCCGGTGCCCAGGAAAACCACGTCGCGCTCGGCGACCAGCGGCTCACCGACGCCGCAGCGGCGCCAGATTTCGGGAAAGGCCTCGCGCGGCGAACTGCCCACGCACACGATCACGTCGGCGCGGTTGCGCACTTCGGCCAGGGTGGTGGTGAAGCTGCCACGGTCCTGCAGCGAACGCAGGTTGTGCAGCAGCGAAGGGCCGCCGGCGGGATCGCAGATGGCGCCCGTGGCGCAGGCCAGCGGGTAGAGCGCGCGCGCACCGATCACATCGGTCGCCAGGCCGCCGAACAGCGGCTGGCGGCTCGCGGCGAGGATCTGCGCAGCGCGCTCGATGGCGGCGTCGAGCGAGGCCGGCTGGCCATCGACCTGCGGCTGTGCGTTCGAAGCGCCGGCTCCGAAGTGGCTCAGGCCCCGGAGGGCGCGCGGGCAATCGCTGCCGCGCAGCGCCAGCCGATCGCCATCGGCCTCGATGGCGAAGCCGTCGCACAGCAGCGAGCAGAAGGGGCAGGTCCAGGGAGCCGGGCCGGCGGCGGTCTGTAATGCAGCGGCAGGCGCGGTGGCGGCGGGAACGGCACTCATGCGTCAGGGTTCAGGCAAGGCATCAGCCATTGTGGTTTGGTTTGCGGCGCCGGTTCGGCACAGGGGAGCAGGAAGCACCGAGGACAGACTGTGGCCGAGGTGTTCGTCGACGCGACAGTCTGTGTCGCTGAGTCTTACGCAAGCTGAGTGTGTCGACGCCGCTCACGGCGTGACCTTGTTCCTCCGGGACGGCGCCAAGGTGGGGGCAGGCCGGCACCACACCGATCCGCCCATCGTGCAAAGCCGAGGCCACCAGCCAGGCCTGCGCGCCGGCCTGCGCCGCGGCCGACAAATCGTCCTCGCCCCGAATTCCGCCGGCGCCGATCAGCGTGGCCTCGGGCGCTCTTGCACGCACGGCGCCGAGCGTGACGAGGTCGGGACCGCCATCGGCGCCCACGCGGTCCAGCGTCATCACGATCACGCGCTGCGGCCAGAGCGCGGGTGCATCCCACAGGCCGGCCGGGTCGAGCACTGCGGGGCCGCGCCGGTCGAGCGAGAGCAGCGCGTCAGGTGCCAGCACGAGGCAGCGCGACAGTTCGGCCTTCGAGGCGATCGACTCGCTGGCCAGCACCGGCGCCACGCGCGCGGCCGTGGGGCCGAGCGCAGCGAACAAGGCTTCGAGCGCTTCGCGGCCCGCGAGTCCGGCATCGAGCCACAGGCGCAGCGCCGGCCGGGCGTACAGCAGGCTTGCAAGCACCTCGATCTGCAATGGCCGGCCCTGCAACGCGTCGAGGTCGGCGACATAGAGCAGGTCGGTGGCACAGTGTTCGCATAGCCGATCGGCCACCGCGAGCGGCTCGGCGGTGCCGGCGAGCGCCGACACGATGGGCCGGTACTGCGCACGGTTGCCGCGCACGCCGCGTACCACCTGGCCGTGCAACAGATCGATCACCGGGACGATGTTCATCAATGGCTCAACGGCTTCTTGTTTGCGAGTATGTCAGCGGTGGCGGATGGGTCGAGGCGGCCCGCCATGCACGCGCGCAGGCCGGCTCTGCATTCGCAGGCACGATCACCGCTCCGACGGGCTCTGCGATCGGCGTGCGCGCATCGACCGGCGCCGCGAAGGGGGCACCGCCAGGGGCCGGATCCACCATCGCGGCGACCGCACAGAGCGATGATCACGACCTGCTCGCCCAAGGCCTGGCGATGCGCGACGCGATCGTGGCCGACGCGGCCGCGCTGCCCGGCATCGAACTGGCGTGTGTGCAAGGCCCGGGCGTGCCGCGTGCGGCGGCCGGTGGCTCCGTCGAACTGCGCCCGGGCGAATCGCTGCTGGATCTCGTTCGCCGCGAAGCCCTTCATTTCGACCGGGTTTGGGTGGTCGCGCCCGAGACCGACGGCTGCTTGCTCGCGCTGGCACAGGCCGTCGATGCTGGCCGCTGGATGGGCTGCCGGCCGGCAGCCATCCGCCTGTGCAGCAGCAAGCGCGCCACGCTCGCGCATCTGACCGCGCGGGGCATCGCAACGCCGCTGGCCATCGACGAGGACGCTGCTCGCTGGGTCGTCAAACCCGACGATGGCGCGGGCTCGGTGGAGACGCAGGTTCATGGCACACGCGAGGCCGCCGCGGTGGACGTTGCCGCGCGCATGTCACAGGGCCGGGCCGCCACGCTGGAGCCCTGGGTCGAGGGCGAGGCGCTCAGCCTCTCGCTTTTCTTGCGCAAAGACGCCGGCGAGGGGTGTGCCGCCGAGCTGCTCAGCGTGAACCGCCAGCACATCACCGTCGGTTCGAGCGGCACGCTGGCCTACCGCGGCGTGGACATCCTTGCCATCGGTCCGGCCGATACGCGCCACGCCGCGCTGCGCGACACCGCCGCCGCGGTCGCGCGCGCGGTCCCCGGCCTGCGCGGTTTCGTCGGCATCGACCTGGTGTGGCACGAGCGATGCGGGCCCGTCGTGATCGAGATCAACCCGCGCCTCACCTGTGCCTATGCAGGCCTTTCTTCGGCACTCGGCCGCAATCTGGCCGGCGAGATGCTCGCATTGCATGACCACGAGGCGAGGGCGCATGCACGAGCCTGAACACTTCATCGGCTGGGACATCGGCGGCGCGCATGTCAAGGCAAGCTGGGTGCAGCGGGGCGCCGACGGTCCTGTGCTGCGCGACGCGGCCGAATGGGCCTGTCCGCTGTGGCAGGGGCTGGCGCACCTGCGCGCCGCACTCGCTGCCGCGGCCGAGCGCTGGCCGGCGAGCCGCGGCGCCACGCACGCGGTCACGATGACCGGTGAGATGGTCGATTTGTTCGAGCACCGCGAGGCGGGCGTCAACGCACTGGCCGCCGAGCTGGTCGCGACGCTCGAGGGCCCGCTGCGCTTTTATGCCGGCGAGGCGGAGACCGGCGCGAGCCGTTGGTGCGGCCCGGCCGAGGTGGCCGTTCAGTGGCGCAGCATCGCCTCGGTCAACTGGCTCGCCACCGCTCAGTGGGCCGCGCAGCAACTGCCGGACGGCGTGCTGGTCGACATCGGCAGCACCACCACCGACATGATCGCCTTGCGCAGTGGCCGTGTGGCGGTACAGGCCCGCAGCGACGCCGAGCGGCTGGCTGGCGGCGAGCTGGTCTATCACGGCGTCGTGCGCACGCCCTTGTGCGCGCTGGCGCCGCGCATCGCCTTCAAGGGCCGCAGCGTCAACGTGATGAACGAGTTCTTCGCGACCAGCGCCGACGTCTATCGCCTGACCGGCGAACTCGACCCTGCGCACGACCTGCAGCCCAGCGCCGACGGTGCGCCCAAGGACCTGCCGGCCAGCCGGCAACGCCTCGCACGCATGATCGGCCTGGATGCACGCGACGCCGGTGATAGCGATTGGCTGAGCTTGGCGAACGCGTGGCGCGAAGCGCAACTGCACGAGTTGCGCGGCAATCTTGCGAAAGTGATCGAGCAGGCTGCGCTGCCTGTCGATGCGCCGCTCATCGCTGCCGGCTGCGGCGACTTTCTGGCGGCGGCGCTGGCCGCGTCGCTGAGGCGGCCCTGGCTCGCGTTCGCATCGCTCGCGGTCGCGGCGCCGCAACCTGACGCGGCGACATCCCGGGCTGCGGACGCGGCGCTCGCGCGGCAACCAAAGCAAACGGCGCTCATGCCGTCTCGAACCGGACCCGCGTTGACGTCGCTGCCATTCGAAGTCGAGGCAGCGCTTGTGCGCCACTCACTCGAAGCCACTGCAGCGTTTGCGCGCCGCGTGCAGGTCGCGGCGCCGAGCGCGGCCGTCGCCTTGCTGTGCGCCTCGGCCGGGCGTAACGGGAAGCCCGGCTGATGTGGGTCGTCAAACTCGGCGGCAGCCTCGGCCTCGACGCCGCGCTGCCGCGCTGGCTGTCGTTGCTGGTCGAATGCGGTGGCGGCCGCGTGATCGTCGTGCCGGGTGGCGGCGCCTTTGCCGAGCAGGCCCGGCAAGCGCAGGCGCGCTGGCAGTTCGACGATCTGGCCGCCCACAACATGGCGGTGCTCGGCATGGCGCAGACGGGGCTGATGATGCAGGCCCTGAGCCCCGCATTGCAGATCGCCACCGGCGAAGCGCTGCTGCGCACGGTGCTGCAGCACGGCCGCGCCGCCGTGTGGCTGCCGCTCGACCTGCTGCGCGAGGCGCCGGACGAACTCACGCACTGGGGCGTCAGCTCCGACAGCCTGGCGCTGTGGCTTGCTCAGCGCCTGCACGCCGAGCGGCTGATCGTGGTGAAGTCCTGCCCCATCGAGGCTGGGTACTCGCTGCGGCAGTTAAGCGAGGCGGGCGTGCTCGATGCCGAGTTCGCCGAGCGGGCGCGCTCGGCGGCATTCCCGATCGACGTCCTGCAGAGCACGGAACTGCAGCGCGCGCGGGCGCTGCTCCTGGACGAGACCTTGAACTGCGGGCCCTAGCGGCGGCGTTCGCCGCTGGCCGCGCCGGTGCTATTTGGCAAAGACCTGGCTGAGGTCGCCGAAGGCCTTGAACTCCAGTGCATTGCCGGAGGGGTCGAGAAAGAACATCGTGGCCTGCTCGCCCGCCTGACCCTTGAAACGCACCTGCGGCTCGATCAGGAACCGCGTTCCGGCCGCCTGGAGCTTGGCGGCCATGCCGTCCCAATCGGCCATCGACAGGATCGCGCCGAAATGACGCACCGGAACCGCTTCGCCATCCACTTCGCTGGTGTTGCGATGGCCGCATTCTTCCGGCGACAGGTGGGCAACGATCTGGTGCCCGTAGAAATCGAAGTCGATCCAGCTCGGCGAACTGCGGCCTTCCGGGCAACCCAGCAGCTCGCCGTAGAACGCGCGTGCTTCGGGCAGGTCGCGCACCGGAAACGCAAGGTGAAAGAGAGCTCGGGCGTTCATCGCTGTTCCTTGTAGGTGCCGCGCGTTTGCGCGATCCGTCGAGTATCGATCCTTCCCGATCGCGCTTCACCGCGACTCGCGGTGTCCGACTTCTACAAGCTTGAAAAGGGTTGCGGCGGGCGGGAGATCTGCGTTGCTCGACGGCGCCCGCCTGCCGCGCTTGCGATCAGTGTCGCGAACGGCGCCGCATCAGGATCAGCGCGCCCAGGCCCGCGATCATCAGCGCATAGGTGTGCGGCTCGGGGATGGGCGTGATGTTGCCTGCCCCGGAAATGCTGTTGTCGTAGGCGCCGAAGTCGATGTCCGAGAAGCCGGTGGTCACGAAGGCGTACTGCGTGCCGGCCGTGAGTTCGTAGGTGAAGCCCGAGCTGCCGCCGGGGCCGCCGATGTCACCGAGGTCGTCGTTGCCCACCAGCGCGCCCACCAGCGGCGCGGCGGGATTCAGGGACGGGCTGTACAGGAAGGTGAAGTTGTCCCAGCTCCCGCTGGCCATGCTCGCGAAGCTGTAGTCGCCCGAGGCATCCACCGAAAAGATCAGGGAGTTGTAGTTCACGTTCCCGCCGATGGGCGACACGATGTCCAGTGTTTCGATGAGCCGGTCGTAGGTGGGCGCGCCGGAGGTGTTGCCGCTGAACGAGTAGGTCGCGGCCTGGGCCGCGCCCAGAATGCCGGCGCCGAGAGCCAGCGCCAAAAGGGTGTGTTTGAAGGGCATGGTTTGTCCTGAAGTGTCGACAAGAGGGCGCGCCAGCGGCGCGCCCGAAGGCTCGCTTGGTTCAGCGGCCCGAGTTCATGGCCTTCGTGAGTTCGCGCATCGAGGCCACGAGGCGGTCGACGTCCTGCCTGGAATGGAACAGGTGGGTAGAGATGCGCAGCGGGTGGTGCGGCGCGGTCGAGCCGATCACGGGCACGCCGGTGTTGCGCACCACGATGCCGTACTGTTCACGCAGGCGGGTCACGAACGTGCCCGACTGGGCCGTTTCAGCCGCGGCTGCGGCGCCCGGTTGCAGCATCAGGCTCGGCCCGTGGAAGGGGTTGAACGAGGTCAGGGCCGAGACGAGTTCCGGGTCGTCCTTCGGGGAGTAAAGGAAGTCCACGCCCCAGGTCTGAGCGATCTTCTGCTTCAGGTAGGCCGACAGCGCGAGGTCGTGGTCCTCGATGGCCTGACGGCCGATCTGGTCCCAATAGACGCAGGTCTCCGAGAAGGCCTTGAGCATCGGGTAGTTCGGGTTGCCGACGCTCTGCACGGCCGAGCCGATGCCGTAGGTCGCGGCGTTCTCGTTGGTGCGCGGTCCGCTGACCGTTCGGTTGGTGTTGGTCGGCCAGAAGTTGAACAGATCCAGCGGGTTGAAGCTGCTGACCCGGTTGCGGATGTACAGGATGCCTGTGCCGCCCGGACCGCACTGCCACTTGTGGCCCGAGCAACCCCAGAAGTCGACGCCGGTTTCGTGGAAGTTCAGGTTGAACATGCCGGTGGCGTGGGCGCCGTCGACGATGGTCATGATGTTGTGCTGCTGCGCCAGCATGGCGAGCCGGCGGTACGGCAGCATGGTGCCGGTCAGGAAGGTCGGCGCCGAGAAGCAGAAGGCCTTGGTGGCGGGCGTGATGGCGGCGGCGAACAGGTTCACGTAGTCCTGCGCCGTCTGCGCATTGCCGACCGGCAGGATCACGCGCTTGATGATGACGCCCTTGCGCACCGCCAGCAGGTTCATCGGGCCGTTGCCGCCCGGGTGTTCGTGGTTGGTGGTGATGATCTCGTCGCCGGCGTTCAACTCGACGCCGGCGAGGATCTTGTTCATGCCGTCGGTGGTGTTGTAGGACATCACCATTTCGTCGAATGTCGCCCCAAACCCGGGGGCGATGGCTTCGCGCATCGGCCCGGTGCCGCCCAGGTTCTCGCGCGGGTTGCGCGCCACCTCGCGGTTGTAGTCGTCGAAGGCCTTCAGGATGTGCTTGGGCGTCGAGCCGGTGGTGCCGATGTTCATGTAGAGAATCTGCGGGTCGAGCACGAACGCCGGATTGGGTTCGCCGAGCCGGAAGTTGCCGGGCGCTGCCAGCGCCTGGGTGGGCAGGCCGAGCAGCGGCAGCGCGCCGGCCGTGGCAGCGCCTGCCCCGATCAGCTTGAAGAAGTCCCGGCGACGGTTGTCGGGTTGCGGTTCGAACGACAGGTGCGGATCACGATTCGACATGGCGATTTCCTTAGAACAGGTTGGCGAAAGGAGTACTCCGGGCCCAAGCGGGCGACGGCGGATTGCGTCTTGCCCCGCCTGGGCGAAGAAGGCTTTACTTCACTGCGACAGCGGAAATTTCCACCGCGACATCGCGCGGCAGGCGCGCGACCTGGACGGTGGCGCGAGCGGGGGGCTTGCTCTTGAAATACGTGGCGTACACGGCGTTCATCTTCGCGAAGTCGTTGAGGTCCTTCATGAACACGTTGGTGAGCACCACGTTGTCCATCGTCATGCCGTCGGCCGCGAGCACGGCCTTCAGGTTGTCGAGCACCAGGCGCGTCTGCTCCTCGATGGAGCCCGTGTTGAGCTGCTTGGTCTTCGGATCGATCGGAATCTGCCCTGCAAGGTACAGGGTGTTGCCGTGTTTGATTGCCTGCGAATAAGGCCCGATCGCTTCGGGCGCGTCTTTCGAGGCGACGACGGTCTTGGTTCCGGGAACGGCGCAGCCGACAAGGCTTGCCGCAACGACGATCACCGGCAGCAGCCGTGTCGTCGCAAATAGTTGATTCATATGCAAGTGCCTCTTCAGTTGTTGACAAACTCCATACTGGAGCAGTGCATCACGGTATCTGCATATTCGGAAGTAACAATCTGGTAAACGCTCGGGTGGTTTGGCATCGGCTTTGCTAGGTCGCCAGCGCCTTGCGGAACGAAGTGGCATAAGTGAAAATCACGTACTCACCAAATACCATTCACGAGTCCCGAAATGCGTGGAATCAGTTGCTTCATCCACGGTGAAGCGGTCTTCTCCCGGACGACATTTGCTTACCTACGGATGTGCCGTTGTGGAACTGTTTGTGCGCCGTGGCAACACGCGGTCCCATGCCTCGCTCGGTACGTCAGCGATGTGGTAGCGGTGTCACATGAAGTCTTAGACTCGGCGGCATGGGGATGACGACCGCCGTTGCCGCTTCCCGTCGCCCGCGACGCGGCGCCGGTGGCATCACGCTCGGCGATGTGGCGCGGCTGGCGGGGGTTTCGCCCATCACGGCATCTCGCGCGCTGAACACGCCCGAGCAGGTCGCCCCCGAAACCCTGGCCCGTGTGCGCGAGGCGGTCGCCCGCACCGGCTACGTTCCGAACCGGCTGGCGGGAGGCCTGGCCTCGGCGCGCAGCCGGCTCGTGGCGGCCGTGGTGCCGACCATCACCGGCCCGGTGTTCATGGAGATGGTGCAGTCGCTGACCGCATCGCTTGCCGATGCGGGCTACCAGTTGATGCTGGGCCAGAGCGGCTACACCGAATCGCGCGAGGACGCGCTGCTCGAGGCCATCATCGGCCGCCGGCCGGACGGCATCGTGCTGACCGGCATCATGCATTCGAGCGAGGGCCGCCGGCGGCTGCTGGCCAGCGGCATTCCCGTGGTCGAGACCTGGGATCTGACGCCGACGCCCATCGACATGCTGGTCGGTTTCTCCCATATCCAGGCCGCCGCAGCCGTGGTGAAACACCTGCACGCCAAGGGCCGGCGCCGGCTCGCGCTGCTGAGCGGCGACGACGAGCGGGCGCTGCGCCGCAACCGCGGTTTCGTAGACGAGGCGCTGGCGCTCGGCCTGGTGCGCGAGGCCAGTGAGATCGCGGTGCACATCGTGCCGGCGCCGACCACGCTGGGCAGCGGCCGCGCCGGCTTGACCCGGCTGATGGAGGAGGCGCCTGACGTTGATGCCGTGTTCTGCAGCTCCGACCTGCTGGCGCTGGGCGTGCTGACGGAGGCGGCGGCGCGCGGCATCGTTGTGCCGCGGCAGATTTCGGTGGTCGGCTTCGGCGATCTCGCCTTTGCCGGGGACACCCATCCTGCCCTGAGCACCGTGCGCATCGACGGTACCGGCATCGGCCAGCGTGCTGCGCGCTTCATCGTCGATCGGGCCGAGGGCCGGCCGGTCGGGGAGAAGGTCGTCGATGTGGGTTTCCGGATCGTGGAACGCGGCAGCAGCTGATCAGGGTTCACGCTCGATCCCAACGGCGGCTGGCTGCTGAAGGACGCCGTGCGCCTCATGCGCGACCTTCACGGCGTGGTGGCCTACGCGGAAGACCCCTGCGGCACGGAGGACGGCTATTCCGGCCGCGAGGTAATGGCGGAGTTCCGCCGGGCCACCGGCCTGCCGACGGCGACCAACATGGTCGCGACCGATTGGCGGCAGCTGACCCACGCGCTCTCGCTGCAGTCGGTCGATATCCCGCTGGCCGACCCGCATTTCTGGACGATGGCCGGCTCCGTCCGCGTGGCGCAGACCTGCCGCGACTGGGGCCTGACTTGGGGTTCGCACTCGAACAACCACTTCGATGTTTCGCTCGCGATGTTCACGCATGTCGGCGCCGCGGCGCCGGGGCGGGTGACCGCGATCGACACGCACTGGATCTGGCAGGACGGGCAGCGCCTCACCCGCGAGCCGCTGCAGATCGTCGGCGGACACGTTCAGGTGCCGAAGCGGCCCGGCCTGGGCATCGAACTCGACATGGCCGAGGTCGAGAAGGCCCACCGCCTTTACCTCGAACACGGGCTCGGTGCCCGCGACGATGCCGCCGCGATGCAGCACCTGCTGCCGAACTGGCGCTTCGATCCCAAACGCCCCTGCATGGTCCGCTGACCCGCCCGAATCCAGGAGTACACGACATGACGACCGCCTACCAATCGTTTCCCAACCGCCTGCGCGCGGACCTGCTGGCGGGCAAGCGCCTGATCGGCTGCTGGTGCTCGCTCGCCAACCCGATTACGACCGAGGTGCTCGGCGTCGCGGGTTTCGACTGGGTCCTGCTCGACGGCGAGCATTCGCCGAACGACGTGACCACCTTCATCCCGCAGTTGATGGCCCTGAAGGACAGCCCCAGCGCGCCGGTCGTGCGACCCTCCTGGAACAATGCCGTCGAGATCAAGCGCCTGCTCGATGCGGGCTTCTACAACTTCCTCATCCCGTTCATCGAAAGCGCCGACGAGGCGCGGCGCGCCGTGGCCGCCACGCGCTATCCGCCGCAAGGCATACGTGGCGTCTCGGTGGCGCAGCGGAGCAACCGCTACGGCACGGTGCCCGGTTATCTGGCGGGCATCAACGAACAGATCTGCGTGATGGCGCAGATCGAAAGCCGCGAAGGGCTCGCCGCAGTGGCCGAGATCGCCGCGGTGGACGGCATCGATTGCGTGTTCATCGGGCCCTCCGATCTCGCCGCCGGCCTCGGCCACCTCGGCAACGCGGCGCACCCTGAGGTGCAGGCCGCGATCGCCTCGGTGATCGATGCCGCGCGGGCGTACAGCAAGGCGGTCGGCATCCTCGCGCCCGTCGAGGCCGATGCGCGGCGCTACATGGAGATGGGCGTCAGCTTCGTCGGCGTCGGCAGCGATCTCGGTGTCTTCCGCGGCGCTACACAGGCGCTGCGCGACCGCTATCTCGCCTGAAGGAGCACACCGACATGAGCAAGCTCGGATTCATCGGCCTGGGCATCATGGGTGCGCCCATGTGCGGACACCTGATTGACGCCGGCCACACCCTGTTCGTCCACACGCGCAGCGGCGCGCCCGCCGGTATCAAGGGCCGCGCAACGGAGTGCCCTGACGCGCAGAGCGTCGCGCGCGAAGCCGACATCGTCTTCACGATGCTGCCCGACACGCCGGACGTGCAGACGGTGCTGTTCGGCGAGCACGGCGTCGCTGCGGGCCTGGCGCCAGGCAAGACGGTGGTCGACATGAGCTCCATCTCGCCGATGGAGACCAAGACCTTCGCGCAGAAGATCAACGCGCTCGGCTGCGACTACCTCGATGCGCCTGTCTCGGGCGGCGAGGTGGGTGCGAAGGCCGGCTCGCTGACCATCATGGTCGGCGGCCCGCAGGCGGCCTTCGATCGCGTGCGGCCGCTGTTCGAGCGCATGGGCAAGAACCTCACCCTCGTCGGCGGCAACGGCGACGGCCAGACCTGCAAGGTCGCCAACCAGATCATCGTCGCGCTCAACATCGCGGCGGTCGGCGAGGCGCTGCTCTTTGCCAGCAAGGCCGGCGCCGACCCGGCCAAGGTGCGAGAGGCCTTGATGGGTGGCTTCGCGGCGAGCCGCATTCTCGAGGTGCACGGCGAGCGGATGATCAAGCGCACCTTCGCGCCGGGATTTCGCATCGGGCTGCACCAGAAAGATTTGAATCTCGCGCTGCAAGGCGCCCGCGCCCTCGGCGTCTCCTTGCCGCAGACCGCAAGCGCCGCGCAACTGATGCAGGCCTGCGCGGCCAACGGCTGGCAGGACTTGGACCATTCGGCGCTGGTGCGGTCGCTGGAGCTGCTGGCCGGGCACGAGGTGGCGCAGGCGTAAGCCGTCGCGGCGGAATCAGGTTTCGCCAAGATCAGAAGCCCGGCGTGTCGGCTCCTTCTCCCGCTCGCGGGCGAAGGCGGGGGATGAGGGCTTCCCTGCGCTGCGCGACCCTGCACACGACAAGGTCACCGTCTTCGAGCCGCCGATAAAGAGCATGCTGCCCGTGCGGCAACGGCCTTTCCGGAAAGCCGCCGTGCCGCCTTGCGGAGGCGGCCATGACCAGCACCCGATCCCTCACGGTCCAGAGCGTTCGCGCGCGCCCCGTCGCCGTGCCGCTGCAACGGCCCATCGTCTCCAAGGTGGGGCTGTTCCACAACTGGCCGCTGATCCTGATCGATCTCTATACCGAGGAAGGCGTCGTCGGCCACAGCTACCTCGAGCCCTACCTCGCCGTTGCCGCGCGCGTGGTCGTGCCCCTGATCGACACGCTGGGCGCAGCGGCAAAAGGCCAGCCGGTCGCGCCCTTCGATGCCTGCCGGCGCGGCATGGGCTCGCTGCACCTCCTGGGGCGCGAAGGCGCGACGCTGATCGCCCTTTCGGGCCTCGACATGGCCGCATGGGACGCCTTGGCGCAGGCCGCCGGTGTGCCGCTCGCGGTGTACCTCGGCGGCACGGTCGGCCCGGTGCCGGCCTACAACAGCAACGGGCTGTGGTTGGGGCCTTCGGACGGCCTGGCCGAAGAAGCGGCGGCGCTGGTGACGGAGGGCAATTTCACGGCGCTGAAGCTGCGGCTGGGCCGGGCGACGCTGGCGGAAGACCTGGCCGCCATCGCGGCCGTGCGCGAGGCGGCCGGAGCCTCGGTGAAGCTGATGTGCGATTTCAACCAGGGCCTCTCGCTCGGCGAGGCGCTGCTGCGCTGCCACGGTCTGGATAACCAGGGGCTCGAATGGTTCGAGGAACCGATCGCCTACGACAACCTGCCGGGCTACGTGCAACTGGCGCGCGAACTCCGAACGCCGGTCCAGCTCGGCGAAAACTTCTACGGCCCGCGCCTGCTGTACCAGGCCGTGACCGCCGGCGCGGGCGACTGCGTGATGCCCGACATGATGCGCATCGGCGGCGTCAGCGGCTGGCTGCGCGCTGCCGCAATCGCGGGGGCGGCCGGCATCCCGATGTCCACGCACCTCTACCCCGAGATCGCCGCTCACCTGATGCGCGTGACGGAGACCGCGCACTGGCTCGAATGGCAGGACTGGGCGAATCCCGTCCTGCGCGAGCCGTTCCTCATCGACAACGGCCAGCTCATCGTGCCCGACCGGCCGGGGCAGGGCATCGAGTGGAACGAGGAGGCGGTGGCGAAGTACGCAGTGCAATGAGTCGCGCGCGACTCGGCGACCGCGCACCGCGCAGCACTCAACGCCGGGTCAAATAGACGAACATCCCGTCGATCGATTGCCGCTGGTCTTCGCGGACCGGCTCGCGCAGCAGCCGGGCGACCTCGAAGCCGTGCCGCGCGGCGAGTTCACGCACGTAGCGCTCCGACTGCGCATAGCGCAGGCTCGGCAGCAGCTCGAAATCGTGCGATTCGCTGCTTGTCAACTCGGCGGAAAAGCAGAACACGCCCGCTGATTCCATGACGCGGTGCACGGCAGCGAACACGGGCGCGAGATCGCCGATGTAGATGAACACGTCGGCGGCCAGCACCAGGTCGAAGCGCTCGTCCGTGGTGTTCAGGTAGTCGGTGATGTCCGCGTGAACGAGCCGCTCGTAGAGGCCGAGCGCTCGGGCCTTGTCCAACATCCGATCCGACAGATCGACGCCGGCAAGCCGTTCGGCCAGCGGTTTGACCAGCGGGCCGCACAGGCCGGTGCCGCAGCCCAGGTCCAGCGCCGATCGGAAGCGGCGCACGTTCAGCCCTTGCAGGTGGCCGACGAGCACCTTGTGCGCCCGGTAGTGCAGCACCTGCACCAAGTGTTCATCGAACTCGCCGGCGTACTCGTCGAAGAGCGGTTGCACGTAGCGCTTCGGCGCGGTCGTGGGAGTGTTCCGACCGCGGATCGAAGCCAGGTAGTAGCCGTTCAGTTCGGCATTGCCGCCATGGGCGATGGCTTGCTCGTAGGCATGAGCGGCTTCGTCTAGGCGCCTGGCTTCGCGCAGGATGCCGCCGAGGTTGCTCCAGGCTCGTGCCAGCTTGGGGTCGATCGCAAGCGCACGCTCGTAGGAAACGAGTGCCTCGTCGTGGCGGTTCAGGCTTTGCAGCGTCTGGCCGTGGCGCAGCCAGCCTTCGCCCAGCGCGCCGTCGAGCGCAAGCAGTTTCTCGAAGCCGGCCAAAGCTTCTTCGTGGCGACCCAGATCGCCGAGGGCGCTGGCGCGGTGGATCCAGGCGTCGCGGTTCTCGGGTTCGACGGCCAGCACCTGATCGGCCGCGGCCAGTGCTTCCTGTGGCCGCGACAGCGCCAGCCGTGTGGCGGCGAGGTTGACCAGCGTGGTCAGCCGTCCCGGCACCAGGGCCAGCGAGGCAAGGAAATGCTGCTCGGCATCGGCGAAGCGGCGGGCACCGAAGCACGCGAGGCCGTCGAAGAACAGCGTCTTCGCCTGTTCGAACGGGTCAGTGGCGGCGGGCTCGGGCATGGAAGAAGTCTTTCTGCCGGGCCGCCGAAGGATCGCAGCGCGCGGTGTCGGCCTGCAGGATGCACCGGGGCGATTATCCGGCTCGCTCGCTCGTTCTCGTCGCTGCTGATCGTGTGCCGCTTCGCCCTGGGGCGCCGGCGCGGGTCCTGCGAATTCGGTGCGATTCGCAGGGTTCGCGTCGAGCGTTGCTGGTGAGGAGTTGTGACACGCGGCGCATGTCACACGCGCAAAGCTTCAGGGCTACGCCAGATCCAGCACCGCCCGATCCACCGTCACCGTGCCGTCGGCTGCGATCACCACCGCCCCGACCTGAATGGCCGCGGCCAGCTCGCTCTTGCCGATGCGCCCGTTGCCGTCGCCGAACACGCGCATGAGGGCGTCGATGTCTTCGCCGCTGGCGTTCAGGCGGTAGCCGGCCTCGCCGAAGCCGTCCCTGAGGTCGCTTTCGTCGGCGCTCTCGGCCTTGGCCCCCGCATCGACCACGCGCGAGGCGATGTGGCCGGCCTGGCTGCGTTGCTGCGCCTGCAGTACGGCGGTATCGACGGTGACGGTGCCGTCGTCGTGAATGACGAGTGCCCCGTCGGCGAGGGCCTGGGCGAGTTCGTCTTCGGTCAAGGCGCCGCTGCCGCTGGCGCCGTAGGTGGCGATGAGGCGGTTGACGGCGAAGGCGTCGGTGAAGTCGCTGCCGTCCTGCCCGGCCTTGAGGTCGTAGCGGGCTTCTTCGAAGCCGGCGATGAGTTCCTTGCGGTTGGCGTAGCCGTCGCTGGTGGAGCCGGCCTGCACGACGCGCTGGGCGAGGTTGAGCTGGTCCTGGCTGGGCTGGGCCGGGGCCTCGGGCTGAGCCTGGGGCTGGGGCGCGCCGCCCGGCAGGCTCTGATCGTCGCCGCCGCCGCTGCCGGTGAGGGTCTGCAAGGCGCCGATGGCCCCGATATTGACGGCGGCGATGTCGCCCTGTTGGTCGAGGACGCTGTCGATGAGGTGGTCCAAAGGCTTCTTGTTGTTCTCCAGGGCCCGATCGACGAGCCGGGTGCCGGCGGCAAAGCCGAGCGCGCCGCCGAACAGGCCGCCGACGAAGCCGCCGACGGCGGCGGTGACGGGGCCGACGAGGGCGCCCAGGGCGGCGCCGACGCGTGCGCCGACGGCTGCTCCGCCCACACCCAGGCTCAGGCCGCCGAGCAGTTCGGCCAGGGCCTTGCGGGTGGCCGGGGCGCTGTGGTCGCCGTTCTTGACGTCGGTGTGGATGGCCTTGGCCAGGCCAAGGACCATGGCGGTCAGGGCCGCGCCCTCCAGGCCCCGGCCGGTCAGGCGCAGGGCGCTCTTCACAGCGGGGTGCTTGAGCATCTGCGCGGCCAGGTCCCGGGAGCCCTTCCACAGGCTGACCTCGGCGGCTCCGGCGATGTCCGCGCGGTTGGCCGGGCCGTGCGTGGCAGCGGCTGCGCGGATGTCGGTGTGGACGGCCGTGCCGGCAGCGGTGCCGGCTTCGCCGAGGGCGGCGTCGGCATCCGAGTGAGCTTGGGCGGGGACGACCTCATCGATCGTCACGTCGGTGCCGCCGGGGTCGAGTTCGCCCGGCTCGCCTTGGGGTTCCTGCACCCTGAGCGGGTCGCCCATGGGCTCGATCTCCATCAACCCGGACTGTTCGGCTTCCACCCTTGCCGACAGTGAGGCATTGGTCGCGGCATCCTCGGCGACGGCGATGTCGACCCGGTCACGGCTCGCCTGGTCGGCAGCGGCCCGCGCCCGATTGAAGGCCGCGAAGCGAGCGCCGATCTCGTGCGGCTCGGAGTTCTCGACGTCAGCCAACGCCGACTGCACCTCGGTGGCGGTCCCGCCTGCTGCCCAGTACAGGGAGATCGCGTCCACGGCCTCGTTTGCGCACACGAGTGCGTAAGCCCGGACTTGCTGCGCGGCCCTCACCGCGGCGGCTGCATCGGCACCGCCCTCCAGCGCTTCGGCTTCGTCGATGGCCTGCTGGAACACGGCGTCCGATGCGGCATCGCCAGCGTCGTGCAGTGCCGGAGCGCTGTCGCTGATGAGTGCCCTGAGGGCGGCGACGGTGGCCGGATCGCCACCTGCCGCCTCCAGCCGGTCGGCGGCGGCATTGATGGCGTCGTTGGATACCTGGTTGGCCGTGTCAGCCATGTCCGTGGCAGACGACAGGAGCAGCTGCGCTGCGATGCGATAGGTGGTCGCACGCGAAGCCTGGGCTCTTGTCGCGTAGTCCAAAGCGTGGCCCGCGTTTTGCCGTGCTTCGCGGGCCGCACGGGCCAGCCCGGCATCCCCGGGATTCGCCCGGGCAGCCTGCTCGGCGGTGCGTGCCACGACGGTGGCCGCGGCCGCCGCCGAGCGCGCCTCGCGTGCGAAGTCGTCGGCGGCCCTGGTATCGATGAAGCCGGAGGTGTCGCCGCCGGCCGCCGCGAGCATCGCCTGATACGCCACGTCGGCCGCTTGGTCGGCGGCCGCCGCGGCCCGGGTAGCCAGGTCGCCTCCGGCGCCATGGAAAACCGGGGGACCGTCCGGCGCAACGGTGTCGGTTTCGAGCGTTTGGCGCCGGCCGCCGGCACGGTGCAGGCTGACGGTGGGCGTGTTCGCAGGAGAGCTCGGTGACCCGTCGGCTTCTTTCAAGGCGGCGTACAGCGCGCTGAGAGCCTGCCCATCGAGCGAGGCCGCTGCGGGCTTGAAGAGGCGGCGGGACGCGGCGGCGGATCGGTGGGAAACGTCGGTGACTGTCATGGGTGTGGCGCTGTGTGTTCAAAGAGCGTACGTACTCATTCGTCCAGCGGAATTCAAGCTTGAGGCCCGATGAGTGAAAGCAGGCCTGAATGCCGCGCGGCTTGCGACGTGTCCCGCTGTTTGGTCTTGCAGCCGCCTGTTCTCAGCCGCCTTGACCGCCCCGCGCCGCAAGCGAACCCGTCACCGCGGCGGGAGCAACCTGCGCATTCGCCCCTTCCCATCCCCCACCCAGCGCCCGCACCAGCCCCACCGTGGCCTGATACCGCGCCGAGCGCACCTGCAGCGCCTGCCGGCGGTTGAAGAGCTCGCTGCGCTGCGCGTCGAGCAGTTCGAGCTGGCTCACGTAGCCGTTGCGCCAGCGCGAGTTCGACAGCAGCGTGGCGCGGGTGGCGGCAGCGACTGCGCGGGACTGCGCTTGTGCCTGCTCCGAGAGAAGGCGCAGCGCGGAAAGCTGGTCTTCGACATCGCGGAACGCAACGAGCACCTGCTCGCGGTAGCCGGCCAGCGCGGCGTCGAGCTCCGCGCTCGCGCTCTGCACGCCGGCCTCGCGCCGGCCGCCGTCGAACAGCGGCAGCGAGAGCAGCGCGCCGATGCCCCAGGCGCGTGCCGACCACTGGAACAGGTCGCCGAGTTCCGGCGAGGCATAACCGCCCGAAGCGGTGAGCGAGAAGTTCGGGAACCACGCGGCCTGCGCCACGCCCACGCGCGCCTGCGCGGCAAGCATGGCGCTCTGCGCGGCCGACACGTCGGGCCGGCGCGCGAGCACGGTGCTGGGTATGCCGGCCGGAATCACCGGCAAGGCGGTCGCCCAGTCGCTTGCGTCGATTTCGAAGCCGGAGGCGGCCTCGCCGACCAGAACCGCGAGCGCGTGTTCGAGCTCGGCGCGCTGGCGGTCGAGGGCCAGCGCTTCGGATTCCGTGGCGGCGACTTCCGTGCGGATGCGTGCAACGTCCAGCTCGGCGATGTCGCCGGCTTGGTAGCGGCGTTCGGTGAGGCTCAGTGTGTCGCGGTAAGCGGTGACCGTCTCGCGCACCAGTGCGCGCTCTTCATCGACTGCGCGCAGGGCCAGGTAGGTTCGGGCCACGTCGGCCTGCACGAGCAGGCGCGTGCTCTGCAGCAAGGCTTCGCGCGCATGCGCATCGAGCGCGGCCGCCCGGCTGGCGGTGGCGAGCCGGCCGAACAGGTCGAGCTCGTAGCTGAGGTCGGCGCCGGCGCCGAGGAAGGTCGTTGCGGTGCTGCCGGTGTCGGCCTGGGTGCCGCGCGAGGCACTGGCGCCGACGCCGACCTGCGGCGCGCGGTTGGCATCGGTGGCGCGCAGGATGGCGCGGGCCTGGGCGAGCCGCGCCGTCGCGACCTGGATGGCGTTGTTGGCGCGGCCGGCGCGCTCGACCAGATCGGTGAGGGTCAGGTCGGCGAAGGCTTGCCACCACTCGCCGCGGGCCTGCGGCTCGGCGGGGGCGGCGAGTGTCCAGCGGTCGTCGTGTTCCCTGAAGCTGGCGGGGGCGACCGGCAGGGAGGCGGGATCGATGGCGGGCGCGGTGACGCAGCCGGCGAGGAGGAGGGCGGCGAAGAGGGGGGCGAGGAGTGAATTCAGGCGAGCGCTTGGAGGCCGTTGGAATTCGGCTGCGGCAAGTGTTGGTTTCATGTGGGTTGCCTTTGGAGAGTTGTCGTTTGTTCGTGGGCTCGGCGAGCGTGAGCGTCCTGCTTTGCTCCCTCTCCTGCGTACTCGTGGGAGAGGGCTGGGGTGAGGGGATCGGCCGATGCAGTGCGCTGTGCTTTGCTGATAACGCATCCCGTCTTCGGAGACCCTCACCCCAACCCTCTCCCGCGTGCGGGAGAGGGGGCGGAGAAGGCATCACTCGTGATGCGACACCGGCGCGGCTGGCACCGGCTTAAGGTTTGCACCACCTGCACCACCTGCACCACCTGCACCGCTGGCACCGCTGGCACCGCTGGCACCCTGCGAGCCAGCAAAGCCTTCGACATGCGGCACCTCACCATGCAACTTGAGCGGCCGATTGCCGGTCATCCGGCGCAGCAACACGTAGAACACCGGCGTGAGGAACAGGCCGAAGGCGGTCACGCCGATCATTCCGGCGAACACGGCCACGCCCATGGCCTGGCGCATCTCGGCGCCGGCGCCGGTGGACAGCACCAGCGGCAGCACGCCCATCACGAAAGCCAGCGAGGTCATCAGGATCGGGCGCAGGCGCAGACGGCTCGCCTCGATGGCGGCCTGTACCGGGCTGCGGCCCGCGAACTCCAGCTCGCGCGCGAACTCCACGATCAGGATCGCGTTCTTCGCACTCAAGCCCACTAGCACGATCAACCCGATCTGCGTGAACACGTTGTTGTCCCCTCCGTCCAGCCACACGCCCGTCATCGCCGCGAGCAGGGCCATCGGCACGATCAGGATGATCGAGAGCGGAAGCGTCAGGCTCTCGTACTGCGCGGCGAGCACCAGGAACACGAGCAGGATGGCGAGCGGGAAGACCCACATCGCCGAGTTGCCGGCCAGGATCTCCTGGTAGGTGAGCTCCGTCCACTCGAAGCCGATGCCGGGCGGCAGCGTCTCGGCGGCGATGCGCTCCACGGCGTCCTGCGCCTGCCCCGACGAATAGCCCGGCGCGGCACCGCCGTTGATGTCGGCAGAGAGATAGCCGTTGTAGCGCATCGCGCGCTCCGGCCCGAAGCTGCTGCGCACGTTCATCAGGGCCGACAGCGGCACCATCTCGCCGGTCGATGAACGCACCTTGAGCAGGCCCACGTCTTCGGCACGCGCGCGGTGGGCGGCGTCGGCCTGCACGCGCACGGTGTAGGTGCGGCCGAACTTGTTGAAGTCGTTCACGTACAGCGAGCCGAGGTAGATCTGCATCGTGTCGAACACGTCGGTCACCGCCACGCCGAGCTGGCGTGCCTTGGTGCGGTCGATGTCGGCGTAGAGCTGCGGCACGTTGACCTGGTAGCTCGAGAACAGCCCCGCGAGCTCCGGCGCCTGCTGGGCCTTGGCCATGAAGGCCTTCACCGCTGCGTCCAGGCCTTCGTAGCCGAGCGAGCCGCGGTCCTCGAGCTGCAGCTTGAAGCCGCCCGTGGTGCCCAGGCCCTGCACGGGCGGCGGCGGGAACATGACGACGAAGGCTTCCTCGATCTGGCTGAACTGCTGGTTCAGGCTGGCGGCGATCGCGCTTGCACTGAGGCTCGGATCCTTGCGCTTGTCGAAGGACTCGAGCGGCGTGAAGACGATGCCCGAGTTGGAGCTGTTGGTGAAGCCGTTGATCGACAGCCCCGGGAAGGCGACCGCGTGCTCGACACCGGGGGTCTTCAGTGCGATGTCGCCCATGCGCCGGATCACGTCTTCCGTGCGGTCGAGCGTGGCGCCGTCGGGCAGCTGCGCGAAGCCGATGAGGTACTGCTTGTCCTGCGCCGGCACGAAACCGCTGGGCACCGCCTTGAAGAGGCCGAAGGTCACCGCGAGCAGCGCGAGGTACACGCCCATCATCACGGCCTTGCGCGAGATGGCGCGCGTGACGCCGCCGCTGTAGGCCGATGAGCCGCGCTTGAAGACGCGGTTGAAGGCGCCGAAGAAGCGGCCGAAGAGCTTGTCCATCACGCGCGTCAGCCGGTCCTTCGGCGCGTCATGGCTCTTGAGCAGCAGAGCGGCAAGAGCAGGCGAAAGGGTCAGCGAGTTGATTGCCGAGATCACCGTGGAGATGGCGATCGTGAGCGCGAACTGCCGGTAGAACTGCCCCGTGAGACCGCTGATGAAGGCCAGCGGCACGAACACGGCCACGAGCACCAGCGCGATCGCGATGATCGGGCCTGACACCTCGCGCATGGCGCGGTAGGTCGCCTCGCGCGGGCTCAGGCCCGCTTCGATGTTGCGCTCCACGTTCTCGACCACCACGATCGCGTCATCGACGACGATGCCGATCGCCAGCACCAGGCCGAAGAGGCTCAACGCATTGATCGAGAAGCCGAACAGGTGCATGACCGCGAAGGTGCCGATCACCGACACCGGCACCGCCAGCAGGGGAATGATCGACGCGCGCCAGGTCTGCAGGAACAGGATCACCACCAGCACCACCAGCGCCACCGCTTCGAGCAGCGTGTGGATCACCGATTCGATCGACGCGCGCACGAACTGCGTCGGGTCATAGACGATCTCGTAATCGACGCCTTCGGGCATGTACTGCTTGAGCTCGGCCATCGTCTCGCGCACTTGGTTCGAGATTTCGATGGCGTTGGAGCCGGGCGCCTGGAAGATCGGCACGGCCACGGCCGACTTGTTGTCGAGCAGCGAGCGCAGCGCGTACTCGGCCGCGCCGAGCTCGATGCGGCCCAGGTCGCGCAGCCGCACGACCGCCCCGTCGCCGCCGGTCTTGACGATGATGTCGCCGAACTCCTCCTCGCTTTGCAGCCGGCCCTGCGCGTTGATCGAGAGCTGCAGATCGACCCCGGGCAGCCCCGGCGACGCGCCCACCACGCCGGCCGCCGCCTGCACGTTCTGCCCGCGGATCGCCTGCACTACGTCGCTCGCCGACAGGCCCCGCTCCGCCACCTTCTGCGGATCGAGCCAGATGCGCATGGAGTAGTCGCCCGAGCCGAACAACTGCACCTGGCCCACTCCCTCGATGCGGGCCAGCCGGTCCTTGACATTGAGCACCGCGTAGTTGCGCAGGTAGGTCATGTCGTAGCGGTCGTTCGGCGAGAGCAGGTGCACGACCATCGTCAGGTCGGGCGAGCTCTTGACCGTGGTGATGCCCAGGCGGCGCACCTCTTCCGGCAGGCGCGGCTCGGCCTGCGACACGCGGTTCTGCACGAGCTGCTGCGCAAGGTCGGGGTCGGTGCCGAGCTTGAAGGTGACGGTGAGCGTCATGAGCCCGTCGGTGGTGGCCTGGCTGCCCATGTAGAGCATGTCTTCCACGCCGTTGATCGCTTCTTCCAGCGGCGTGGCGACGGTCTCCGCGATTACCTTGGGGTTGGCGCCCGGGTACTGCGCGCGCACCACCACCGAGGGCGGCACGACCTCCGGGTACTCGGAGATCGGCAGGCCGCGCAGCGCGATCAGGCCCGCGATCAGCATCAGCAGCGAGAGCACGCCGGCGAAGATGGGCCGGTCGATGAAGAACTTGGACAGGTTCATGGTTTCCTACCTCTTGTTTGCGGGGCTTCGGGCTCGTCGGCCCGATCAGGATTGCGGGGCTGCCTTGGCGCGGGCCTGCACTTCGGGTTTGATGTCCATCGCAACCGGCTTGGGCTCGACCAACGCGCCCGGACGAATGCGCTGCAGTCCGTTGACGACGATGCGCTCGTCGGCCTTCAGACCGTCCGTCACGACGCGCAGGCCCTCGACGTGCGCGCCGAGCGTCACCTCGCGGTACGCGGCCCGGTTGTCTGCGCCGACCACCATCACGAACTTCTTGTCCTGGTCAGTGCCCACCGCGCGCTCGTTGACCAGCAGTGCGCTGCCGTTGCGGGCGTGGCCCATGCGCAGCCGGGCGAATTGGCCGGGCATCAGGCTGCCGTCGGCGTTGTCGAACACGGCGCGCACGCGCACAGTGCCGCTCGCCGCATCGACCTGGTTGTCGACCAGTTGCAGCCGGCCGACCAAGGGCGTGCCGCTGCTGGCCGCTGTGCCCATCTGCACGGGAATCTGTTCGAGCAGGCTGCGTGCGCTCGCGCCTGCCTTGCCGAGGCCTTGCAGTTCATTCAGCGCACGGGCGACGACCTGTTCGTCGGCCTCGAAGCTGGCGTAGATCGGGCTCACCGAAACGAGCGTGGTCAGCACGGGCGCGCCGGGCCCGGCCGCCACCAGGTTGCCGACGGTCACCTCGAGCCGGCCCACGCGGCCGGCCACCGGCGCGCGGACCTGCGTGTAGCCGAGCGAGAGGCGTGCCGACTGCAGCGCGGCCTGCGTGGCGCGCAGGCTCGCATCGGCCTGGAGTTGCGCGCTGACGCGCTCGTCGTACTCGCGCTGCGCGATGGCGCTTTCCTGCAGGAGGCGCCGGGCGCGATCGAGCTCGCTGTGCGTGTGGGTCACGCGGGCCTGCGCGGCGGCGACCTGCGCTTCGGCCTGTTCCACCTCGGCCGCATAAGGCGCCGGGTCGATGGTGATGAGCAGCTCGCCCCGCTTCACGAGGGCGCCTTCGCGGAAGTGCACCGAGCGCACCGCTCCGGCGACACGCGATCTGACGTCCACGCGTTCCACCGCTTCGAGCCGGCCCGAGAACTCGTCCCAGGCGGAGACCTCGCTGCGCACGACCGTGGCCACCGAGACCGGCGTGGCGACCGGTGCTTCGGTCGGCGCTTCGGCGCTGCTGGTCTGCATGCCGAAGAAGGCGGCGCCGACGGCGGCGATCGCGGTCAGCGTCGTCAAGACAATGCCGGCGGCGGCGAGCCGCGAACGGGTGCCTTCGAGGAGGGAACGTGTCATGGCGGTTTCCTGATTTCGAGTTGTTGAATGGGGGATCGAAAAGCGACGCGTGAGCGGCGGAACGGCACGCGAGGCCGTCTAGAAACGACGGCTTATGCAGCGGTAGGCGGATCGCCGCCGCTTCTTGCCTGATCCGCCGAAAGAAAGCGGCGCAGCCTGTCGCGCAGCGCAGCAGCCCAGACGGGCTCGGCTTGCGGCGTTTGCATGAAGGCACAGGGCCAGCCGGTCGGCGCAGGCAGGAGCGCTTGTTCGACGATGACGCCCGCCTCGCGCAGGCGCTCGGCGTATGCGTGCGTCTCGTCGCGCATCGGGTCGTCCTCGGCAGTGATGAGCAAGGTCGGCGGCAGGCCGGCCAGACGCAGTGCGCGGCCGGGCGCCGCGTAAGGGTGAATCGCGTCGTCGGGGCCGGCCAGATAGTCATGCCAGCCGTCGGCCCAGCGGCAACCGACCGGGCCGGCTTGCGCCTTGCGCAGCGAAGCGGTCGCCACGCAGGTGTCGAGCATGGGCGACAGCAGGATCTGACCGGCGAGTTGCGGCTGTTGCTGGTCGCGTGCCATTGCCGCGACGGCGGCTGCAAGGTTGCCGCCCGCTTCTTCACCTGCCACCCAGAGATTCGCGGCCGGGCCGGCCAGCCGGCCGCGCTGGCGATGCGCCCATTCGAGCGCGGCATGGCCGGCTTCGACGGCTGCGGGAAACGGCTGCTTCGGCGCGAGCGGGTAGTCGATCGAGATGACCACCGCGCCGGCCTCGGCGAGCAGGCCGGCGACGAGCTCGCCACTGTCCAATCCGCCGCTGACGAAGGCGCCGGCGTGGAAATGCAGCACCAGCGGCCGCCCGGATGCCGAATTCGAAGGCGCGGCCGTGCGGCTCCGTTGTCCGTAGATGCGGGCCGGCAGCGAGCGGGCTGCGTCGAGCGGTATTTGCTCGTTGGTCGGCGCGGCGAATCGATTGAACGGGACGGTGGACATCTGCATTTCGCCTGAGGGCGGTAGATCTTGTTGCGATGCAGCAGAAGATAGATCGTGACCCCCCGTTAATAAATAGCCATGTCGCTCATGCTTTATTTCGCCAACGCAACAATCGGCGCCTCTCAGGCGGTTTCCAACCCCTACAAAATCACGACGCCAGAGCGCCCCAAGAGGAGGAGGACCGATGGACAAGTTCGCTGCAATGCAGGCCTTCGTGCGGGTCGTCGAGGCCGGCAACTTCACCAAGGCCGCCGATTCGATGGCGCTGCCCAAGCCCACGGTCACTCGGCTGATCCAGTCGCTCGAAGGCCACCTGCACACCAAGCTGCTCAACCGGACGACTCGGCGCGTGACGGTCACGCCCGACGGCGCCGCCTACTACGAGCGCGCGCTGCGCCTGCTGGGCGAGGTGGACGAGCTCGAAGCGGGCATGTCGCAGGCCAAGGCCAACCCGCGCGGCCGGCTGCGCATCGATATCAGCGCCTCACTCGGGCGCCTGGTGCTCGTCCCGGCGCTGCCCGAGTTTCACGCCCTGTACCCGGACATCCAGATCGACCTCGGCGTTACCGACCGGCCGGTCGATCTGATCGGCGAGAACGTCGATTGCGTGCTGCGCGGCGGCGTGCTCACCGACCAGTCGCTGGTGGCGCGGCGCATCGCGGAGCTGCATTTCATCGCTGCCGCCTCGCCCGGCTACCTGAAGCGCCATGGCGTGCCGCGCCATCCACGCGATCTGGAGACCGGGCACACGGTGGTGAACTATTTCTCATCCCACACCGGCCGCATCTTCCCCTTCGACTTCACGAAGAACGGCGAGCGCATCGAGATCCGGGGGCGCCACATCGTCTCGGTCAACGACTCCAATGCCTACGTGGCGGCCGCGATCGCCGGTCTGGGCGTGCTGCAGGCACCGTCGTTCATGCTGGAGGTCTGCATCGACCGGGGCGAACTCGAACCCGTGCTGGCCGACTGGTGCGTGGACCCGCTGCCGCTGCACGTGGTGTACCCGCCCAACCGGCACCTGAGCACCAAGCTGCGCGTGTTCGTGGACTGGGTGGCCGAGCTCTTTGCGCGCAACGATCTCATGCAGCGGCGGTGCACCCTGCCGCCGCCCGAGCCGGCGGCACAGTTCGCGCCCATTTGCGTGCGCGCGCTCAGCGAATCCACGGCAAACCCGTAGAGTCGGCCGAGCATCCCTCCCTTCTTTCTGGAGTCACGCCATGAGCTTCACCACCGAATCCCACCCCGGCGTCTGCGAGCAGCCGCCCGCTGCGTCCGCCGGCTTCACGCTCAACCACACGATGCTGCGCGTGAAGGACCCGAAGGTCGCGCTCGACTTCTACACGCGCGTGTTCGGCATGCGCGTGCTGCGCAAGCTCGACTTCCCCGAGATGAAGTTCACCCTGTACTTCCTGGCCCGGTTGGCCGGTGGAGAAGCCCCGCCGCCGGACGATGCCGGCGAACGCACCGCCTGGACCTTCGCACAACGCGGCGTGCTGGAACTCACCCACAACTGGGGCACGGAGGATCAAGCCGACTTCCGCTACCACGACGGCAATGCGCAGCCGCAGGGTTTCGGCCACATCTGCTTCTCGGTGCCCGACCTCGACGCCGCCGTGCGCTGGTTCGACGAGAACGCCGTGCCCTACGTGAAGCGCCCGGAGCAGGGAAAGATGAAGGACGTGGCCTTCATCAAGGACCCGGATGGTTACTGGATCGAGATCGTGGAGCCCGCGCGCCTGAAGCAACTCGGCCGCTGAGCTGGCTACGAAGCCACAACGGCTGAGTTTCTTTGCAGCAAGCTGTCATTTGCGCGGTGCAGCACATGGTTTTCACGTAGTTTCCAAAGGTTGAAAAGGGTCGAGCGGTCACATCCGGTTCGCTATATTGCTCAACAGGAGGACACCATGCCCAATCCCGTTGCGAAGCTTGATCGTGGCTTGCCGCTCAGCCGGGGTGAGCGGCTCAACGTGCACTTCCGCGAGGCGGTCGATCGCATCGAAACCGGCCGCTCGGCCCAGCTCGATGCCGGGGAACTGGCCGACTACATTGCCCTGGGCTGGCTGCAAGGGGCGGGCGAGCAAGTTCGCCTGACCATCATGGGCGCCTGCGTCTACAACGAGATGCTGCGCGTCTGGTCCAGCGGCACGTCGGTTTGATTCACTTCCGGCTGCGGCGGTAGCGCCGGGCCGCCGCCCAGGCAGGGCCTGCTGTCCCGGCTGATCAAGCCGGCGTCAACGTAGGCCAGGTCGGGCTCGAGGCGGGCGTTGGCCGATGCAGGGCCGCACGCAGTTCGCGCAGGCGCGGCACGCTGAGCGCTTCGGTGCGCGCACCATCGCAAACCGCGCTGCGAAAGCCGGCGAAATCGGGCGCCAGCGCGGCCAGGTGCGGCAGGTGTTGACGGCGCAGCGCGCCGGCCAGGCCGCTCAGCTTGCCGGCCGCGCGCACGCGCAGTACGAAGCGCTGGAGGGCCGCATCGTCCAGCACGTCGAACAGGCTGCCGCGCGCCTTGTCTGCGGTGTCGAGCATCAGCGCCGGGAAGTCGTGCTCGCAGGCGCGCGCGAGCAGGGCTTCGTCCAGGCCTGCGTCGGCGATGAACACGGGCACCACCGCCGCGTCGCATTGCGCCAGTGCATCGAGCAAAAGCCGTGCGCCGGGCAGCACGCCGACCTTCACGTAATCCACGCCACACGCGGCCGTGGCGGCCACGCGCTCGAGCACGGGACCCCGCGCATCGGCCGCGAAATCGCCGACCGTCGCGCTGATCGGCCGACCCGGATACCGCGCGCGCAGCGCCGCCACGACCGCGCTCAACGTTTTTAGCGGCAGGGCGCCCAGCGCGCCGGCGTGCGGTTCCTTGCAGTCGATGAAGTCCGCGCCGGCTTCCGCCGCCAGCAGCGCCTCGTCCACGCTGCGCACGCTCACGAGCAGCTTCATGCTCCGCCGCCTGCGCCGCCTGCGCCGCCTGCGCCGCCTGCGCCGCCTGCGCCGCCCATGCTGCCTGCGCTGTCTGCACTTCCTGTGCCGCCTGTGCTGCCTGCGTCGCCCGTGTCGTCCGCGCTGGCTTCGCTGCCTTCAGGGGCCGGCGCTGCGCCCTTGCGGTGCCGTTCGATGGCTTGGAGCAGCCAGCCCCAGGCTTCGCGTTCCTCGGGCCCGGCAGTCTTGTCGATGGCGATTCGCAGGTAGGCCAGCTCGGCGTCGATCTTCTCGGCGCTCAGCATGTGCAGGCGACTTACCAGCACTGCGCCTTCGATCACCGCGGCCTGCGCGCGGTTGAAGCCGATGTAGGGCGCGTGCTGCGCTTCATGCACTCGCGCCATGGTCAACACCGGGCGCTGCGCGTCGTCGCTCTGGGCGTGCAGCTTCAGCTCCACGTGGCCGAGCGCTGCGGCCAGCCGCACGCCGCTGATGCGCTCGGCCGCCACCATCGGCCACTCGCGCCGACCCAGCCAGCGCGCCGCCACGCAAGCGGCGAACACGCGCGTGTCGGTCAACAGGTTGAGCACCGCGTGGCCCGTGGCGGAGATGTTGTCGAACGTGGTCGAGGGGCGAAACGGCATGAGGATGACGTGCTCGCCGCGGTAACGCACGCCCATCGGCGCCACATGCGGTGTGCCGTCGGGGGCGACGGTGGTGACCACCGTTTCGAAGATCTGGTCGTTCATGGGTTCGTGTGGTTCTCGGGTCAGCGCCCCTCACCCCGGCCCTCTCCCCGCACGCGGGGCGAGGGAGTAAGGCCGTCGTCCATCGGGGCGGACGTAACGTTCTTCGCGGCAGGGGCTGACTTTGCTTGCGGTGCAGTGGAAGCCGGCGTTGGTCTCTTTACGGCAAGTGCTGGAGATGTTCCCTCTGCAGCCGAAGCTGGCGTTGCTCCCTCTGCAGCCGAAGCTGGCGTTGCTCCCTCTCCCACGGAAGTGGGAGAGGGCTGGGGTGAGGGTTTTCTCGTGCCGGCCAGCGTCGTCCCCGGCGCACACCATTCATCCTTGCTTTCGCGCGACCGCTCCGCCGCCACGCCCCAATCGAGCGGCTGGTCCTGCACGTAGCGCTTGCCCAGCTTGAAGGCGATCTCCGCCTGCGCCAACTCCACACCCATGTAGAACGCATGCGCCGCGTCGTTCTCGAGCCCGAGCTGGGGCCACAGCGCGAAGGCATCCTGTGCGAGCCGCATGCCATCGCGGTTGTACACGTGCAACCCTTCAGGCGAAATCTGCACGCGGAAGTTGGGGTCGCGCACCAGCGCGGCGGTGGCCGCGATTTCTTCCGGCGTGTCGGGAAAAGGCTGCTTGTCGTGCGTCGTCATCAGACCGCCGCTCAAGCCCTTGGGGAGCGTGTTGTGACGCGCCGCCGCGTGCATGATGCGGCGCGCCAGGTCGGCCTCCTTCACGGCGCGCCGCGCGTGCTTGCTCACCTGCGTGGTCAGCACGGCCGCTACCTGGAGCTCGGCACAAACGCCGAACAGCACTGCGTTGATGCCGCTCGTGTCGGCCTCGGTCAGCTCCGTGACGTTACCGATGCCCATCATGATCGGTGCTTCAGGGAAGCGTTGGCGCAGGGCGTGATAGCGCACGAGCGAATTCGTGAAGCCGAAGGGAATCGGATCGAGGATCGGGTCGGCGAGGAAGGGCTTGCCGCGCCGCTGCATCTGCTCGATGGCTTCGAACAGCGAAGCCATGTCGCTCTGGTCGCTGGCGATCAGCACGGGCGTGGCCGCGCACTCGTCGGCCACCCACAGCGTCTCCAGCTTGAGACTAAGAAGGTAGTCGGCGCCGGCGCGGCCGCCGCGCAGCAACTCGTCGGTGAGCATCGAGTCAACGCTCACCGACAGGCCTTCGCCTTTGAGCGCGCGCACGCTGTCTTCCAGGTGCTCGAACGGTGTGGCGGGCAGGCAGCCGAGGTCGATCACGTCGGCGCCGTCGCGCGCCAGCTCCCTGGCGCGCGCGACGATCTGCTCGACCGTTAGGCGCGGTGCATCGACGATCTCCGCGAAGATCGCCACCTCGTATTCGTTCAGGTCGATGGCGCGCGCTTCGCGGTTGAAGAACTGCGGCAAGTCCTTGAGCTCCTCGGGCCCGCGCTGCACGACGATGCCGTAATGCGTGCTCAGCGCATCGACGTCGCCGCGGCAGCGCCCGGGCAGCAGCAGGCGGTCGGCGCGCAGCGGCGAGCCGCCTTGCACGGCGGCGTGATGAATGCCTTCGGGCGCGCTCTCCAGGGGTGCTGCCACTCGGCGCCTGACCATGTCGGTCGTCATCAGCCCGGCGACCTGCAGGCCGATCTCGCGCACCTCGTAGCTGAAGGCCGGTGGCTCGATCGACGCCAGCACACGCTCCAGCGACGGCTGCGCCAGCCGGCCAGTCAGGAAGACGATGTGTTCCATGCGAGCTTCAGCGTCTTCAGGCGCGCGTCGAGCGCGGCTTCGAGTTCGTCGGGCGTGGTCAGCACTTCGCAGAAGTCGATGGCACGCAGGCGCGCCACGTTCTCCAGCTCGATGGCGCGCGGCCGCAAAGTGAGCCAGTCGGTGTCGTGCGTGTGCGGCGCCTTGGTCACGACCACCGGCTCGGTGTCGCAGGCGAACACGAGGCCCGGCACACCGAGCTTGCCAGCCTGCGCGAACATGTTGGTGGGCAGCGTGTCCGACAGACCGAGCGCGCACTTGGCGACCGTGTTGCTCGTGGCCGGCGCGATGACGACGGTGTGATACGCCTCGGCATACAAGCGACCGACCGGCACAGCACTCGCGCTCTTGTCGAGGAACACGCGAAATCGCTCGCGCAGCGCTTCGACCTTGATGCCGTAGAAAGGCAGCACTTCGTCGGCGGCGGCCGAGAGAAACAGGTCGACCCGCGGCAGCCGTGCAGCCAGCGCAAGCGATTCCTCGAGGTAGTGGCCGGAGCCGGTCACGCACCAGGCGAAGCGCGAGCGTGGAGGCTCGGCGCCAGCCGGAGCCTGATCGTCACCCAGCTCGGCGGCCCACCGTGCGGCGTCGTCGCTGTCGGCTGCCAAGGCGCGGTCGACCACATCGGCGGTCGAATGAATCACAGCCAGACTTGCGCGCTCGCGCTGCCAATTGTTCTGTCCGCGTGCAATGGTGCGCCGCTCAGGCGCCGGCCGCTTTTGCGGCACCGTTCGGGGCGTCCGGATGGGACAGGGCGATGTGCAGCTTGTGGAGCTTGCGGTAGAGGGTGTTGCGGCTGACATCGAGCGCCTTGGCGACATTGCTTACGTTCCAGCGGTGCTGCTCGAGCAGTTGCAGCAGCACCTCGCGCTCCTTGGCCTGGAGGGGGCCCAGCCGCGGCAGCGCCGGGCTTGCATTGTCGGCGCTCGGCGTCGGCGAAGCCGTCGCGGATGCCGGCGACGAGGGTGCGGTCAACGGCACGGCGAGACCACGTGGGGTCTCGCTCAGCGAGGGCAGGTGTTCGACGCCGATCGTTGCCGCGCCATCCGCCAGTGCCAGCGCCGTGCGCAGCGCATGGCGCAACTGACGCACGTTGCCCGGCCAGGGGTGCTGTTCGAGAAGAGCCTGTGCGCCGGCGCTGAGGCGCGGTGCGCTGCCGCTACCGTTGCCCATATCACCGCCTGCGCTCGCCTCGCGCGCCAGCAGCCGCTCGATCAGCGCGCGCTTGTCGCTGCGTTCGCGCAGCGGCACGAGCGCCACCTCGAAGCCTGCCAGGCGGAAATACAGGTCTTCGCGGAAGCGCCCTTCGGCCACCGCGCGCACGAGATCGTGGTGGCTGGCGCTGATCAGCTGGAACTGCACGTCGAGCGTTTCCTCGGCGCCGAGCGGCGTGACCTTGCGCTCGTCGAGTACGCGCAGCAACCGCGCCTGCAAGGGCAGCGGCATGTCGCCGATCTCGTCGAGAAACAGCGTGCCGCGGTCGGCCTCGAGGATCTTGCCGCGTCGTCCGCTGCGCTGAGCGCCGGTGAAAGCGCCGGCACGGTAGCCAAACAGCTCGGCCTCGATCAGGCTCTCGGGCAGGCTGGCGCAGTTGATGGCGACGAAGGCACCGCCGGCCTTCGGGCTGGCGTCGTGCAGCGCGCGGGCGAACACTTCCTTGCCGCTGCCGGTTTCGCCGTGCAACAGCACCGGGATGTCGCGGGCGATGGCGCGGCGGGCCCGCTCCAGCTCGCTGTACAGCCGCGGATCGCCGAAGTCGGCGGCCGCCGCCGGGACCGATGCGGCCGCTTCCCCGCGCGGCTCGGAGCGAGGAGTCGGCGTGCGCGGCCGTATGGCATTCAAGGGCCCGGGCAGCGCATCGGCCTGCGCCGCCGAGGCCGAAGGGCGTGCCACCACGAAGAAGCGGCTCGCGCCCTGCGCGCCGTAGCTCACCACCGGATGGAAGGCGCTGCGCAGGCTGCGCTGCACGATCTCGTCCAGGCGGGTCTGGAACAGATCGCTCAGGCAGCGTGCGCGCAGCTCGGCCACAGAACCGATGCCGAGCTGGAAGAGGGCGCTGCGGTTGCCGGCCAGGATGCCGCCGTCGGCGTCGAGTGCCAGCCTGCCTTCGTGCAAGGTGTAGACGAACTCCGGCCGGCTGTGGAAGTGCAGCAGGTGCGCCTGCGGGTGGCGCAGCTCGAGCAGGCGGTTCTCGATCATCTGTGCCGTCATGCCCAGAAGCACCAGCGAGTGCTGCTGCTGCAGGCCCGAGCGGCTGGTGACGTCGAGCACGGCGGTCATGCAGCCCTGCGGGTCGAACACCGGCACGGCCGAGCAGGTGAGCGAGGTCAGCCGCGTGAAGAAATGGTCCTCGCGACGCACGGCGATCGGCGCTGCGGCGACCAGGCAGGTGCCCATGCCATTGGTGCCGGCCTCGGCCTCGCTCCACATTGCGCCGACGTGAAAGCCCAGCGGCGTCACCGCCTCGGCGAAGGCCGGCGAGGAAACGAGGTGCAGGATCACGCCGTCGGTGTCGGTCAGCACGACGGCCGACTCCGCGTCGGCGAGCTGCTGGTACAGGCTGGCCATCTCGTAGCGTGCGCAGTCGATCACGTCGGTGAGCCGCGCCTGGCGCTCGGCCAGCTCCGCCGCCGCGACCACGGCCGGGCAATGCGGCCGGTCGGGGTGCAGGCGGTGCTGCTTCAGGCAGCGCGTCCATGAGCTGGCCATCGCCTCGTCGCCGCTGGCGCCGCGCGAGCCTTCGCGCACCGCGCCCAGGATGCGGTGCGCATGCTCGCCCGCCTCGCGCAAGCCGATCATGTTCATAGCCGCCCTCCGTCATTGCGCCTGCCGATCGGGCGAGCCGGGAACACTGTGTTCATGTCGTCCTCTCCTGAGATTCGGTTTGTGTCGATTCTGGTGCACCGCAGCAAGCCGACCAATGCAGTGGAAGCCCGGGTCAGAGTAGCGCAGTGTTCCAAATTGAGTATGGCCCGCCGCTTGCAGCCGGGACGCACAATGAGAACCCGCCAGGAGACGCCTTGATTGCCCCACGCCAACACCTGCAGGCGCCCGCTTCCCTTGCATCCGGAGCGCCGGACGCCTTGCCGCTGGACCTCATCTTCATCGAGGGCTTCACCGGCCAGACCGTGATCGGCATCCACGACAGCGAACTGCACCGGCCCCAGACGATCCGCATCGACCTGACCGCCGGATTGCCACGCACCCGCGCCTGCGACACCGACAGCATCCGGGACACCATCGACTACGGCGTTGTGCGCGAGCGGCTGCAGCGGCTGCTCGGGGAACACAGGCTGAGCCTGCTGGAGCCCTTCGCTGAAGAGGTGGCCCGCATCCTGATCGGCGAGTTCGGCGCACACTGGGTCCGGGTTGTGGTTGCCAAGCCGAGGAAGTTCGACGACGTGGAGTCGGTAGGCGTGGCGATCGAGCGCTGGCGGGAGATCGAGCCGGCCGGCGGTGCCGCTGCCCGATAGCGCGGCCCTTTGACACACAAAAAAAGCCGACCGGGCGCCCGGTCGGCTTTTTCTTCGACGCTTCGGTTTCCGACGCAGCGCGCCGCAAGCCGAACGGTCTTACTTGGCCGCGAACGGGTGCGAGGCGCTGCCCTTCTTGGCGACCACTTCCTTGGCGGTCGGCGAGCCGGCCACGGCGCGCTGGATCGACTCCTTGACGGCCTGATAGTTGTAGTCCTGGATCTTCTTGTCGTCTTCGGCCATCCAGTGGATGAACACGCCGACGCAGATGAACAGGTTGTCGGCTTCGTCGGCCGGGATGGTGCCGTCCTCGACGCTGTCGGCAACGGCCATGGCCACGCCGCGCTGCGCCGGGCCGAACATCTGCACCGCCTGCTTGGCACCCTTGATCGTGACCTTGTTGAACATCACGGTTGCGGGCTTGGTCAGCAGGTTGGGCGCCACCACGGCGAGCAGGGAGGTGAAGCCGTCCTTGTTGTTCACCAGCGCGTTAGCGAAGGCGGACTCGGCGGCGCTGCCGCGCGGCCCGATCAGGAGGTCGATGTGGGCAACTTCGTTGCCGTCGCCCACGAGCGATTCGCCCACCATCAGTCGGTCGATCTTTGCCATGTTCGTAGTCTCCGTATGCAGTTCTGCAGGAAAAGAAAACACTGGTCGCGTTGCCAGTGAGCGGTGGAACTTACACGTTCCATGCCAAGAGCGCAATCAAGGAGAAGCAGGCAGCGAAACGGCGCCGAGTGTGCCAGCGAGGAACAGTGACGCCACTGTCAGATCGGCGCTCGTCCCGGGGTTGAGGCCGCGCGCCTTAAGGGTTTCGTCCCACGCGCCGAACGCCGGATCGGCGTCGAGCGACTCGCCCTGCTCGGCTCGTTGCAGCCAGGGCAGGGCCTCGGCCGTGACAGCCTGTGCCTGCACCGGGCCGAACTTTCGAACAATGTGTGCATCGGGAAAGCGGCCGAGGAACGCAAGGAACAGCGCCTGGACCGCAGGGGCGCCGACCGGCATGCCGTTGGCCGGGCGAAGCTTCTCGAGCGTGCGCAAGCCGGGGTCGAACAGGTCGGCATGGTCGTTCGCGTATTGCCAGGCGATGCGGTCGCGCCGGGCGGCCAGTCGCATGGCTTCGAGCAGGCTCACCGTGGGCTCGGCCGCAACGTCCTGCGCTTCGGCGCGGCCCAGGCCACCGGGGCGGGCCGCGCCGATGGCGCGGTAGGCGGCGCGGGCGTCCTCGACATCGAGTGCGGCGAGCACCGAGCGCAGGGCGGCTCGCAGGCTCGCCTCGCTGGGCGCGGCGCCGGCCTGCTCGAACGCAAGGGCGAGCGGAGCGCACAGCAGCACGATGCCCAGGTTGGTGTTGCAGCCGGCGACCGACAGCGTGGCAGCAACCGCCGCCTCGATGCGCGCGCCGACGCTTGCGCCTTGGGTGAAAAGCCCATCCTGCGCGGCCTGCGCGCTGGCGAGAAAGAGGCCGGCGTGCATGCCGTGGCCCGGCGAGGCCGCGCTCACATTGCCGGGCTTGCGCACCGCCACGTCGAGTGCACAGGCGCGAAGGAAGTTTCTGCGCAGGCGCTCGGCGTTCATTGGGGCACCTGCGGTGCGCGCAGCGGCTTGCAGGCCGCTGCCGCTCGGCGGGCTCGCCGCATGCGGCTCGAAAGCCCCGCCTCGCCCCTGGGCGCTGCGTGCCGTCCCGCCAAGCGGGAGCATGAGCCCTCGGGTCGGCCCGGTGTGCTCATGACGCAAGCTGCGCGCTACGCGCTGCGGAACTCACCTTGGCAGAGGCTCGGCAGTTCATGCTTGGCGACGCGCGCCGGCCTGCGCCAGCTTGCGCCCCAGACAGTCGGCCACCAGCGCCTCGGCGATGTTGAAGCGCGTCACCCGCTGCAGGCCCTGCCAAGCGGCCACGCCGTTGACTTCGAGCACCTGCGGGCCGTCGGGCGAGGGCAGGATGTCGATGCCGGCGTAATCCATGTCGAGGGCGGCGGCGGCGCGCTGTGCCAGATCGGCAAGTTCATCAGTGAGCACGGCCGGCTCGACGCGCGCGCCCTGCTTGACGTTGTGGATCCAGTGCTCGCTGACGCGGCGCATGGCGGTGAGCGCCTGCCCGCCGACCACCAAGACGCGCCAGTCGAAGCCGGGCGCCTGCATCGGCGGCACGAAGCGCTGCAGGTAGGCAAGTTCGCCGTAACCGCTGAGCGCGGGCAGCGGCACATGCACGCCACCCACGTGGCCGACAAGCTGCAGCCCCTTGCCCTGCGAGCCGAACAGCGGCTTCAACACCAGCGCATGGCCGGCCGCGCTTTCGCGCGTGACGAGGCGCTGCGCCTGCGAGGCCGATTCCATCGCCCAGGTGGGCGGCGTGGCGACGCCCGCGGCGTGCAGCAGCAGGCTGGTCATCGACTTGTCGACGCTGCGCTCGATGGCGCGCGCATCGTTGTAGACCGGCACGCCGAGTTCGCGCAGCGCATGCAGCACGCCCAGGCGCTTGGTCACCTGCTCGAAGCTGCCGCCGGCGATGCCGCGCACGAGTGCGGCGTCCGGCAACCCGGAGCCGTAGCCCGGGATCACCAGGCCGTGCCAGGCGGCCGTGGTGTCGATGCGGCAATCGGCCAGGTCGATGCAGCGGCCCTCGGCCCCGCGCGAGCGCAGCGCGCGCTGCAACTGGCGGGTGTGCCAGCCGGTTTCGTCGGTGAAGAGGGCGACGCGCATGAGAAACCAGCGATCAGAAAAGGTCAAGCGGCCGAAAAACAGCGAACATCGAAACTCGCAGGCTCGTCACCAGCGCCGAACGTCAGTCGCACCACTGCTGCTCGCAGGGCACGCCGTTGTCGTTGCCGTCCATCTTCACGCCAGGGGAGCTCTTCAAGAGAAAGTGGCTTCGGCGCAGGACGTCATTTGTGAGCAATGGGTTCGCCCGTCGCATTTGAAAGTTGGCGACGCTACGGGCTCCGGTCCGTCGATCGATGCACCGGTCGATTCGCCCGCCTGCACGTCGCCTTGCGCGTGAGCACTCTGATATTTCGTGTAGCCCTGCCAGCAAACGGCCGCAAGGATCAGCAAGATTGCCAACCGGATCGTGCGCAGTCCCTGGGCCTTTTCATATCAAGCCTCGTCCAGCCACTGCTCGCGCAGCAGTTGCAGATTCAACCGCCCCGCATGCCAGGTCTTGCCCGATTCCAAGCTCGATACCCACACCTCGGCCGGCGCGAACAGCGCGCCGTCGATCTTGTAGAAGTCGAACTCGGCGGCCTTGAAGATGTCGGCGAACCCGCGGCCGTAGTCGCGCGAGTTCTGCGAAGGCAGTGATTTGGCGAGCAGGCGCGCGGCGTCGTCGCCGCCGCGCACGGTGAGGTGCACGCGGCCGCCGTAGAGGATGGCGTCGTTGGTGCGGCCCATGGCGTCCAGCGCGTCGGCGCCGGGAGCAGGCAAGGGCGCGCTCGCCACACCTTCGACGATGTGTTCGAGCGCGAAATGCAGTTCGTGCGCCTTGTGCAGCGCCACCTCCAGCACGCGCGCTACCACTTGCGTGGTGCCGGCGAGGCTCTTCGTCGGCGTGAGGATGAGCGTCAGCTGCTCGGGTGCCAGGCCGCAGTCGCGCAGCACCTTTTCGATCACCACCGGCGGCGGCACGCGATCGACTTCGAGCACCAGCACGCCGCTGCGTCCAGCGGCCGGCATCGGGTCGCGGTAGCCGAGCTCTGCGAACAAGGCCTCCTTGCCGGCGAGCGCCCGCGCCGGGCCGGAGCCGAGCGAAAAGAACTTCTTGCCGCCGGCTTCTTCCTTGCTCGCGGCGAGGCTCCAGCCGGCGTACTGGCTGGCCAGGCAGGCGAGCACCGGCTGGCTGCTGCGGACTTCCAGCCAGCTCGGCCAGCCGGCGGTGGAGTCGGACGCTCCTTGTGCCGCGAGCTGCACGCTGCCGAGGCCGCCCATGCAGATTTCGCCGATCAGGATACCGGCTTCGATGCTGCCGGGCGCTTCGATGCCGGCATCGATGAGGCTCACGCCGCTGTCGTCGCGCGACACGGTGATGCCCAGGCGCTGCGCCTCATCGACGAGGCGCTGGACGAGCGCTTGTGCGCTCGCGTTGACGCTGAGGGGGTGGTTGGCAAACGGGGAGGTGCTGCCGTTCGCTGCGTTCGGGTTACTCATTGCGGACTTTCGTGATGCGCTGGTTGTATTTCCCTCTCCCTCTGGGAGAGGTAGGGTGAGGGCTTCGGCCTTCGCACTTGAACCGATACCTCTTGTCCGAAGGTTCCGGCTGGCTCTCACCCCAACCCTCTCCCAGAGGGAGAGGGAGGAAAAGGATCGGTGCTGTCTGGAAGATTGTTGCCTACCGCCCATTCGTGGCGCAGTCGTCGGCGTTTGTCTGCAAGCTCGGCCCGAACGGCAGCCACGCTTGCACCACACGCGCTGACGCTGCACACCGGGTCGCCGGCTTCAAAGCGACTGCCGGCGGTGGGCAAATCGTGGCAATCGGCGCATGCGGCCAGCGCTGCGGCTTGCGCGGCGCTCAGCCGCAGGGCCGTGCGCGCGAACACGATCTCGCTGCCGCGCAGTGCGGGCTCGTGCTCATCATCGTGTTCGTGCGCCCATACCGGCGCAGGCAAAGACCCGGCAAGACACGCCTCGACATGGCCGCGCATCAGCGCGCCCGTGTGCAGACCCATGCTGGCCGAGGGGCGCGGGTTGATTTCAAGCAGCCAGAACTGCCGGCCGTCGTCGATGAAGTCCAGGCTGGCCAGGCCACGCAAAGAGAAGGTGCGTGTCAGTGTCTGCAGCATCGCGTCGAGCGCGGCAAGCCGCTGGGTCGACAACAGCAAGGGACCGATCGCGCCGCGGTACACGCAAGGCCGTGCACCGAGCGCGTGCACGATGAGCTCGTGGCAGCCGATCAAGCGGGCTTCGCGGCCGTTGCCGATGATCAGCGCCGACATCGGCGTGCCGGCCTGTTCGCGCTGGAAGTACGGCCGGCGTTCGGGCTCGATGGCGTGCGCGCTGTCGGCCGGCCGAATGTGCCAGCCGCCGGCGCTGCGCGCGTGCTTGCACAGCCAGCCGCGTGGATCGTTCGGCGCGGCAAGTTGCGTCTCGGGGTGCGGCAGTCCCAGCGCGCCCAGCACCTCGAAGAAAACCGCCGGATCGCGAACCCGGCGCACCGCGTCCGGCGCCGTGCCGATCAACGGCAGCAAGGCCGCGCCGCGCTCCAGCAGCTCGGGTTCGCATTCCAGATCGCTGCCCGCCACCCAGCCGATCACATGCGTATCGGCAGCGGTCTCGGTCAGTGCATGCAGCAGGCGTTCGGCATCCAGCCGCAACGCACCGGGCCGCCCGATCGGCTGCCAGCGCTGGGCGGCGCGGCGCGTGTCGGCATCGCCGAAGGCGTCGAGCGCAATCACGCCATAGCCGTCGCGTGCAGCGGCCTCGGCCATCAAACGGGCACTCAGGCCGGCCACCACCAGGGTCGGCCGCGCGCTCGTCGTCGTCACGGCTGCTGGCCCGTCACCGCCGCTCAGGGCGTTTCTTTGAGCACCGTGCGCGCGACCGCCAGTGCCTCGGGAAAGCTCAGGTAGACCGGCTTGTCGGCAGCCTGTCGCATCTGCACCAGCAGGCGGTGCTGGACCTGGTACTTCACGTTACCGATCGCCAGAGCGCCGATGCCGACGGCACGGGTACCCGGTAGCAGCTTGCCGCAGTCCATCACGCCGACGCCGGCGATGCCCTCGGGCGGCACCGCGTTCACATCGGCAGCCACGAGCAGCCGGGTGGCCACGGTGAGGTCGGATTCGCTCAGCACCTGAACGCCGGCAGCGGCTGTGCCGAGCACCACGTCGGCCTCGGCAATGGAAGCGCGGATCGCCTCGACGCCCTTGCCCGACACGCCACTCATGGCGCTGCCGAAGCGCACATTGGTCTCATCCGCCGCATGCTGCGCGGCCTCGCTGCCCTGTCGGCTCGACAGGCGCACGTCGGCGCCGAGCTGCTGCGCCAGCACGCCGGCGATGCGGCCCACGGTGCCGGTGCCGCCGAGGATCACCACGCGCTTGCCCGCGAGGTCGGTGCCGTGCACCTTCTTCAGCTGCGACTCGACGCAGGCGACCATCGCGGCCGCAGTGGTGTAGCTGCCGCTCGGGTCGGCCATGACTGAAACGACGAAAGGCTTGACCATCGCCTGGCGCGCCTTGTCGAGCATGTCGGCGGCGAGCAGCACGTCGCGCCCCCCGATGAAGATGCCGGTCCGCGCCACGCCCTTGGGGCCACGCGAGAAGATCGCATCCTGCGTGAGGCCGGCCACGCCGTCGAGCGTGACCTCGCTGTAGCTGGGCAGCATCTGGTAGCCGGCATCGGCTGCCATGTTGATGTCGAACGGGCTCATCTGCTTGCCCG
>NZ_JACDCW010000122.1 GCF_013817345.1 Methylibium sp. | reverse complement strand
GGCATGCGGTGCGCCGAGACCACCTGCGCCTCGAAGGGCACGCCGAACTCGGTGAGAATGTCGGCTGCGTGGTGCATGACCTCCCAGTCGCTGCTGGAGCCCATCACCACGCCGATCAGGGGAATCGCTGCGCTCACGGCCGCTCCGGTTCTCGAAAACCACAAATTGTAGGCGGCGCATTCCGCCCGCCGAGCCGGTGGCTCATTCACAAGACCATGATCGACATCACCCTTCAGAACTTCGAATCCGACCTGATCACCGCCTCGCTGCAGCAGCCGGTGCTGCTCGACATCTGGGCGCCCTGGTGCGGACCGTGCAAGACGCTCGGGCCGCTGCTCGAGAAGCTCGAAGTGGCGTACGCCGGGCGCTTCACCCTCGCCAAGCTCGACAGCGAAGCCCAGCCCGAGATCGCCGGCCAACTGAGCCAGGCCTTCGGCGTGCGTTCAATTCCGTTTTGCGTGATGTTCCTCGGCGGGCAACCGGTCGACGGCTTCGTCGGCGCCCTGCCCGAAGCGCAGATCCGCGCCTTCCTCGACAAGCACGTGCCGAGCACCGAAGCGCTCGCCGCCGAGGAAGAAGTGCAGGAGGCCGAGCAACTGGCCGCCGGCGGCGATCCCGAAGCCGCGCTTGCCAAGCTCTCGGAGGCGCTCGCGCTCGCGCCGGGCGACGACGCGATCCGTGCCGACTACGTCAAGCGCCTCCTCGAAGCCGGACGCACCGACGACGCGCGGCGCATCTACGAGCCGCTGGTGCCCAAGGCGATCGTCGACGTGCGGGCAGCGGCACTCGGGCTGTGGCTCGAAGCCTGCGAAGCCGCTGCGCACGCGCGGCCCGTCGACGCGCTGAACGCCGCCATCGCCGCCAACAAGCGCGACTTCGAGGCGCGCTTCGAACTCGCGCAGCGTCATGTGGCTGAGCAGCGCTACACCGAGGCAATGGACGAGCTGCTCGAAATCCTGATGCGCGACAAGGCCTGGGGCGAGGAACGCGCCCGCAAGTTGTACGTGGCAGTGCTCGAGATCCTGACCAAGCCGCTGCCCAAGCCGGCCGCCGCGGAGGCCAAGGGCACGCTCGAGATCGCGGGTCGTTCTGCAGCGGTCGCCAGCGACCCGGTGGTCGATGGTTATCGGCGCAAGCTCAGCATGGTGCTGTTCTAGCCAGTGAGCCGCTCGAACGCTTCGCGGTACTTGAGCGCCGTTTTCTCGACCACGTCGCTCGGCAATGCCGGCGCGGGGGCCTGCTTGTTCCAAGGCCGACCGTCGATGCGCACCTGCTCGAGCCAGTCGCGCACGAACTGCTTGTCGTAGCTCGGCGGGTTGCCACCCGGTGCGTAGCCCTCGACAGGCCAGAAGCGCGAGGAGTCGGGCGTGAGCACCTCGTCCATGAGGATCAGCGTGCCGGCCTCGTCGAGGCCGAATTCGAATTTGGTGTCGGCGATGATGATGCCCTTGCCCAGCGCGAACGCCGCGGCGGCCTCGTACAGCTCTACGGAGATGCGGCGCACCTGATCCGCCAGCGGCGCGCCGACGATCTGCGCCATTTGCTCGAAAGAAATGTTCTCGTCGTGCGCGCCGCTCTCTGCCTTCGTGGCGGGCGTGAAGATCGGCGCAGGCAGCTTGTCGGCATTGCGCAGGCCCGCCGGGAGCTTCACGCCGCACACGGCGCCGCCGGCCTGGTACTCCGTCCAGCCGGAGCCCGCGAGATAACCGCGCACGACCGCCTCGACCGGCAGTGGTTTCAGGCGCTTGACGAGCATCGAGCGGCCACGGACCTGGTCTCGTTCCGACTCACCGACCACGCTTTCGGGCGCCTCGTCCGTCAGGTGGTTGGGGACGATGCCGCCCAGCCGCTCGAACCAGAACAGTGCCATGCGCGTGAGCAGTTCGCCCTTGTCCGGGATCGCCTCGCCCATCACCACATCGAACGCGCTCAGCCGGTCGGTCGCCACCATCAGCAGGCGGTCCGCGCCGACGGCGTAGTTGTCGCGAACCTTGCCGCGCGCCATCAGGGGCAGCGACTGCAGGCTGCTCTGCAGCAGGGGTCGTCGAGAGTCGGAACGGCTTTCGAGGGAAACGGACATCGCGGCGGCCTGGGTGGGAAAGTCGTTCGAATTGTAGGGAGACGACTGCTGACCGGCTTGCTCCGAGCGACGCGCTTTGGAACCTGCCCACGGCGTCGGGAGCCGTCTGGCAAGGGCCGGCGCACGGCACAGACCGGGCAATCCCTAATGTTTGTCTCAATCTGAGTCAGGGCCCTGAGGGCGCCCGAGGGCGGACAGGGTCTGTCCTAGGTATCAGACGCGCCTGACGGGGAATACAAACACGGTGGGGAGCGCTAAGGAGCAAACCCGAAGCTGTACCCATCCATTCCTACTACGGAGACGACAATGAAAGTGTCTAAGCAATCGGGTTGGCGCTTGATGAGCCCGCTCGCATTGGCATTGGTGGCCGCGCCCGCGCTGGTGCACGCCAACGCCGATGTCGAGAAGAACATCGCCAATTCCAAGAACTGGGCCGTGCAGGCCGGCGACATGTACAACCAGCGCTATAGCAAGCTGGACCAGATCAACACCAAGAACGTCGGCAAGCTGCAGGTCGCATGGACCTTCTCCACCGGCGTGCTGCGCGGCCACGAGGGCTCGCCCCTGGTGATCGGCGACATGATGTACCTGCACTCGCCCTTCCCCAACAAGGTCTTCGCGCTCGACCTGAACACCCAGAAGATCGTCTGGAAGTACGAGCCCAAGCAAGACCCGGCCGTGATTCCGCAGATGTGCTGCGACACCGTCAACCGCGGTCTGGCCTATGCCGAAGGCAAGGTCATCCTGCAGCAGGCCGACTCCAACCTCGTGGCGCTCGACGCCAAGAGCGGCAAGGTGATGTGGAGCGTGAAGAACGGTGATCCGAAGCTCGGCGCCGTCAACACCAACGCGCCGCACGTCTTCAAGGACAAGGTCATCACCGGCATCTCCGGCGGTGAGTGGGGCGTGCGCGGCTTCCTGGCCGCCTACAACCTCTCGGACGGCAAGCTGGCCTGGAAGGGCTACAGCGTCGGCCCCGACGCCGAGATGCTGATCGATCCGGAAAAGACCATGACCTGGACCGACGGGCAGATGAAGCCGGTCGGCAAGGATTCTTCGTTGAAGACCTGGAAGGGCGATCAGTGGAAGATCGGCGGCGGCACCACCTGGGGCTGGTTCAGCTACGACAAGGCGCCCAACCTGGTTTATTACGGCACCGGCAACCCCTCCACCTGGAACCCCTCGCAGCGTCCGGGCGATAACAAGTGGACGATGACCATCTTCGCCCGCGACGTCGACACCGGCATGGCCAAGTGGGTCTACCAGATGACCCCGTTCGACGAGTGGGACTTCGACGGCATCAACGAGATGATCCTGGCGGACATCAACGTCAAGGGCAAGCCGACCAAGGCGCTGGTGCACTTCGACCGCAACGGCTTCGGCTACACGATGGACCGCATCACCGGTGCGCTGCTCGTGGCCGAGAAGTTCGACCCGAAGGTGAACTGGGCCACGCACGTCGACATGAAGACGGGCCGTCCGCAAGTGGTGAAGCAGTACTCGACCGCGCAGAACGGTCCTGACGTCAACACCAAGGGCATCTGCCCGGCGGCGTTGGGCACGAAGGACCAGCAGCCGGCCTCGTTCGATCCGAACACCAAGCTCTTCTACGTGCCGACGAACCACGTCTGCATGGACTACGAGCCGTTCAAGGTCGAATACACCGCAGGCCAGCCGTATGTGGGCGCCACGCTTTCCATGTTCCCGGCACCGGGAAGCCATGGCGGCATGGGCAACTTCATCACCTGGGACGCGGGCACGGGCAAGATCGTGCAGAGCAAGGCCGAGAAGTTCTCGGTGTGGAGCGGCGTGCTCAACACTGCGGGCGGTCTGTCTTGCTACGGCACGCTGGAAGGCCACTTCAAGTGCGTCGATGCGAAGGACATCAAGAAGGAGCTGTATCGCTTCAAGACCCCGTCCGGAATCATCGGCAACATGTTCACGTACGAGCACAAGGGCAAGCAGTACCTCGGCACGTTCTCGGGCATTGGCGGCTGGGCCGGTATCGGCATGGCGGCTGGCCTCGAGAAGGACACCGACGGCCTGGGCGCCGTGGGCGGTTACCGTGAACTGAACCAGTACACGGAACTTGGCGGCTCTTTGACGGTCTGGGCATTGCCGGACTGAGTTTTATCGATCCAATCCAGCCGCGCCGAAGCGGCTGGGTCTCCGGGGATGGTGGACCTGAACGGGCGCCATCCCCCTTTCATTGAAACGGACCATTTTCATCATGATGTTTCGCCTCCCCCTCCTGAGCCTGGCCCTGTGCGCGGGCGTTTCATTCGCTCAGGCGCAAGACGCCAAAGAGCCGCTCTACAAGGTCGTCGACGGCTACAAGGTCGATGCCAACACCATGCAGGGTTTCCGCACCTGGCGCGCCGCTGCCTGCGACCGCTGCCACGGCGCCAACCAGGAAGGCATGGTCGGCCCCTCGCTGATCGCCAGCATGAAGGTGCTCAGCAAGGAAGACTTCGTCACGGTCGTGCGCGACGGCCGCCTGCAAAAAGGCATGCAGAGCTTCGGCAATAACAAGCAGGTGATGGACAACATCGACCACCTCTACGCCTACCTCAAAGGCCGCTCCGACGGTGCGATCACCCGCGCCAAAGTGGCGGAGATCCAATGACCGTGACCGTCGCCGGGCTCGCCGCCGGCACCCTTGCGATGGCCCTTTCGGTAGGCCTGGTCGCGCCCGCTGCCGCGCAAGACGTGCCGCCCGCGCGCAAGGCCTTCCGGGTCTGCCAGGACCCGAACAACCTGCCTTTTTCCAACACCGAAGCGCAGGGCATCGAGAACAAGATCGCCGAGTTGTTCGCGAAGGATCTCGGACTGCCGGTCGAGTACTACTCGTTCCCGCAGCGCCTGGCCTTCGTGCGCAACACGCTGCGCTTCAAACTGCCGGGCAACGACTACCCCTGCGACATCATCATGGGCGTGCCCGCGGCCTTCGACATGGTGTCGGTCACCAAGCCTTACTACCGCTCCACCTATGCGCTGGTGTACGCGCCCGGCAACGGCCTCGATGGCGTGAAGACGGTCGAGGATTTCCTGAAGGTCGATCGCGCCACGCTGGAAAAGCTGCGCATCGGCATCTACACCCGCTCACCCGGCTCCGCCTGGTTGAGCAAGCACAAGCTGGAAGATCAGGGCGTGCCTTACCAGATCATGAATGCCCACCCCGACCAGTACCCGGGCGAGATCATCGAAAAGGATCTGGCGAACGGCAAGATCGACGCGGCCATCATCTGGGGCCCGATCGGCGGCTATTTCGCGCAGAAGGTCAAGGAGCCGGCGCTCACCGTGATCCCCATGTCCTCCGAGCCGGGCGTCAAGTTCGACTACTCGATGGCGATGGGCGTGCGCTACGGCGAGCGTGAGTGGAAGCAGCAGATCGAGACCCTCATCGACAAGCACCAGCCGGCAATCACCGACATCCTGCGCGAGTACGGTGTGCCGTTGCTCGCGCCCGAACCCGCCGCGCCGGCGGCACGGTAGAGAAAGAGCGGTGCGCGCCCACGCACCTTCCATGCCGGTGGGCCTGAAACGAATCACGACAGCACTGCTCTGCGCGCTGAGCGCCTGGTCCGTGAACGCGCAGATGGACCGGGCCTCGCTCGTGCGGGTGGCGCCGAGCGTCGTGAAGATCGAGGCGGTCGACGCTGCCGGGCGGTTTCAGCTCGGCTCCGGCGTGATCGTCGGCGACGGCAAGGTGGCGACCAACTGCCACGTCACGCGGCGAGCCGAGCGCGTGAACGTGGTGCAGGGCGGCGTGCGCTGGAGCGCCTTCGCGCAGGCCAGCGACACGCGGCGCGACCTGTGCGTGCTGCGCGTGCCGAAGCTGGAGGGCGGGCGCGTGGCACCCATTGCGCGCACCTCGCAACTCAAGGTCGGCCAGCCGCTGTTGGCCATCGGCTTCACCGGCGGCATCCAGCAGGCGAGCGAAGGCGAAGTGGTGGCCCTGCACCCTTATGCCGGCCACAAGATCATCCGCAGCAGCAACTGGTTCAACTCGGGCGCCAGCGGCGGCGGCCTGTTCGATGCCGACGGCGCGCTGGTCGGCATCCTCACCTTCCGCCTGCGCGGCGGCGTGGCGCACTACTTCTCGGCACCCGCCGACTGGCTGCAGGACGGGCTGGATGCCGAAGACCGCTACACGGAGGTGACCCCGCTGCGCGGCCAGGCCTTCTGGGAACTCCAGGCCGAAGCGCAACCCTATTTCCTCCAGGCCGCCGCGCTCGAGCAAAGCCGGCAATGGGCGGCGCTGGCCAGCCTGGCGCAGCGCTGGTCCATCGAAGTCGCGCTCGAGCCCGAAGCGCCCTACCTGCTCGGCGTCGCCTACGACGGCCTGGACCAGTTGGACGCATCGATCCAGGCGCTGCGGCATTGCCTGGAACTCGATCCGGGCTACAGCCGTAGCTGGGCGCGGCTGGCATACATCTACAAACGACAAGGTCGTACCGGGGACGTGCGCCTGGCGCTGCAAAGCCTGGCCACACTCGACCCGGAGCAGGCCCGCGAATTGACCACTGAATTGGAGCATCCATGATCCCTGCCCCCTTGCACCGCAAGCCCCGCCCCGTGCGCAGTTTTCTCGGCGGCCTGGCCGTTGTGCTGGCCCTTGGCGCACCGTCGGTGCCCGCCCTGGCGGCCGATCCGAACGAGCTCTCCGAGGCGGAAAAGCTCGTCTTCGTCGAGCACCAACTCGCCAACATCAAAAAGCCGACGAGCCTGCGCTACACCTTCGTGAAGTCGGGATCGCTCGAGCCGGGTTTCGAGGACCAGGTGATGGTGGAAGTCCTCAAGGTCGGCACGGCCGGCAGTTCGGTGCGTGCGGAGTTTCTGAGCGGCCCGCGCAATATCAAGCTGCCCGAAATCGAGAATGCGCAGGCCAACCCGGTCATCCTCTATTTCCTGGAGCACGACATCCGCGAGATGGCCCGCCTGACCAAAAGGAAGACGGGCAACTACTTCCGCAACCGCATCCGCAGAAGCCTGGTCGACGAGGCGCAAGTGCGCGACACGACGGTTGCCTTCGAAGGACGCGACCTGCCGGCGCAGGAGATCACGGTGACCCCTTACGTCACCGACCCGGCGCGCAGCCGCTATGAGCGCTACGCCCAAAAGCGCTACACCTTCGTGCTTTCGAAGGGCGTTCCCGGGGGCGTCTACCAGATGCGCACCTCGATGGCGGCCGCTCAGCCGAGCGAGGCGCCTCTGCTCGAAGAGGTGATGACCTTCGCCGGCCCGGCCGCGCCCGGCGCCGATTCGCCGAAAACTCTCAACCAACCGGTCAAGCCCCAATGAACATCACCTTGATTCGCTCCGCCCGAACCCTGTTGCCGGCCGCCCTCGCCGCACTGACCCTCGGTGCGCCGACGGCGGCGCAGGCGCAGACCGGGCCGCACAACTACCCGACCTCCGACCGCGTGTTTTTCGTCGAGGCCTGCGTGGCGCAGCATCCCGGCACGCGCTTCGAAATGATCAGCAAATGTTCGTGCGTGCTCGACAAGATCGCTGCCAAGGTGCCGTTCAACGAGTTCGAGACGATGTCCACGGCCACCAATGCTTTCAGCATCGGCGGCGAACGCGGCAACTACATCCGCGATGTCGAAATGCTCACCGACGAGATCAAGCGCTTCAAGGAAGTGCAGGCGGCCGCCAAGAAGGGCTGCTTCATCAACGTCGAGGCGAAGTAGCAGCGAAGGTCCGGCGCCTGCACGCGACGCGCATGGCCGGCTCCGACCGATCGATGAGCGCGCATTCTCCGGTCGCCGAACAGCGATGCAGCATCGGCGCGCTCATGCTGATGGCGGCTTTGGCGCTACCGCTGCTGGCCGGCTGCGGCAGTTCCCCCAGGGAGGCCGGAAAGCCGGCAGGCGAGTTGCAGCAGATTGCGCCCGGCGTGTACTTGCGCCCCGGCGTGCTCGAAGACTGGGGCCCGGCCAACCGCGGCCAAGTGGCCAACACCGGCTTCATCGTGGGCGAGCGCTGCGTGGCCGTGATAGACACGGGCGGCACCCGCGCGGGCGGCGAGGCGCTCGCCGCGGCGCTGCGGCGCACCACCGCCCTGCCGGTCTGCTACGTCATCAACACCCATGCGCATCCGGATCACGTGTTGGGCAACGAGGCCTTCGTCGATGCGAACGGTCAGGCCGAGGGCCCGCAGTTCGTCGGTCACCGGCGCTTGCCCGCGGCCCTGGCGGCGCGCGGGCCGTTCTACCTGAACGCGCTCCAGCGCGACTTCGGCCCCGCCGATGCCCAGGCCCGCATCGTGCCGCCCACCTTGCTCGTCGAGTCGACGCTCGAGCTCGATCTGGGCAACCGCCGTCTGACGTTGCGTGCCTGGCCCACCGCCCATACCGATGCGGACCTGAGCGTGTTCGACGAACGCAGCGCCACGCTCTGGCTCGGCGATCTGCTGTTCACCGATCACACGCCGGTGCTCGACGGTCAGCTCAAGGGCTGGTTGGCGGCACTGAAGGAACTGCGAGGCTGGCGCGTCGCCACCGTGGTTCCGGGCCATGGCGCGCCGGGCAGCGACTGGCCGGCCGCACTCGACCCGCAGCAACGCTATCTGCAGCGCCTGCAGGCCGACACGCGGGCGGCGATCAAGAGCGGTCTCACGCTTCGCGAGGCGGTGGAACGCATCGCGCCGAACCGGTCGCAGTGGGCGCTGTTGGATGTGTTCCACAAGCGCAACGTGACCGCCGCCTATGCCGAGCTCGAATGGGAGTGAGAGAGGCGGATCGCACCTCGGCTTTCGCGCCCGGCCCTTCCTTCGGCGAAGCGCGGCCTGCGCCGGCGCCGCAGACTCACAGGCCGTATTGCGGATCCTTCGCCCGACGTTGCACCATGTCGCGCACCAGATAGCTCACGCCCCGGTTCCACGACACGTCGTCGTTGCTGCGCATGTCGATCGACTTGCTGAGCACCACCTTCTTCGCCTTGACGTCGTGGATCTCGATGTTGAGGTTAAGGATCAGCTCGCTGACCTTCTGTACCCAGGTGGTCATCACCAAGTCGGTGCCGAGCAGCGTGCCGACTTGATAGGCGCAATCGTCGCAGCGGTAGAGAAAGGCCTGCTGGCTGCGCAGCTTGGCCTGCAGGTCTTGCGACGGCCCGGCATCGACGACGCGGTACAGGCCGCGACTGCTCAACTCTTCCTGAAGCTGCGCGGTGGCCCGCACCAGGCGGGCCTGGGTGGCTTCCTTCGTCGCGGGATTGTGGTTGTCGTCGACCAGTTCGAAGTTGAGCACC
>NZ_JACDCW010000025.1 GCF_013817345.1 Methylibium sp. | reverse complement strand
GGTTCGAGCTTCGCCGTCACGCTGCCCCGCAGCGACCCGCGCCCGGGCGCCGCGGCGTCGCCGGCGGCGGGCGCTGCCACGGGCGGCACGGCCCTGCATAGCGTGCTCTATGCCGAGGACAACAATCTCAACATCGAGCTCGTGCGCCAGTTGCTGCTGCTGCGCAGCGGCTGCGAGCTGCGCATCGCGCGCAGCGGCCGCGAAGCCATCGCCAGCGCGCGCGCAGCGGCCCCCGATCTCCTGCTGATCGACATGCACCTGGGCGACATGACCGGGCTCGACGTGCTGGCCGCGCTGCGCGACGAGCCGCTGCTTGCCGGCGTGCCGCGCATCGCCCTGTCGGCCGACGCCCTGCCCGACCGCGTGCGCGCCGCGCGCGAGCAGGGGTTCGACGACTACCTCACCAAGCCGGTCGACATGGCCGAGCTGCTGGCTTGTCTTGACCGGCACCTTGCGGCGCGGCGCAAGAGCCCTTGAGCCGGCCGGGACCGCGCGCCCGCGAGCGGATTGACGAGCGGGTTGCGCGCCGTGCGGGGTCCGACGAGCCGCAATCGGCTCCCGGTGAGGCCTCGATATACTGCCTCGACAGCGCCGATTTGATCCGGATTGCGGGCGCTCAACAAATGCAGCTAAAGAGGGGCCCGCGACTTCGGAAGTCACCCGGCCTCGCTAGCTAAAGCGACGCCGGGTTTTCTTTTTGACAGTTCGGATACATGGGCACCGTCGGTCACGTCACTCCCCAGTCGCTGCGCTTCGCGCAAGCCCTGCCGCTCAAGAGCGGCGCGGTGCTGAGCGACTACACGCTCGTCTTCGAGACCTACGGCGCGCTCAACGCCGACAAGAGCAACGCCGTGCTGGTGTGCCACGCACTCAACGCCTCGCACCACGTCGCCGGCCGCTACGAAGGCCAGGACAAGAGCGAAGGCTGGTGGGACAACCTCATCGGCCCCGGCAAGCCGCTCGACACCGACCGCTTCTTCGTCATCGGCGTCAACAACCCGGGCTCGTGCTTCGGCTCGACCGGGCCCACGCACACGAACCCGGCGACCGGCCGGCCCTGGGGCGCCGACTTTCCGGTGGTGACGGTGGAGGATTGGGTCGATGCGCAGGCCCGGTTGCTCGACACGCTGGGCATCGCGCAGCTCGCCGCGGTGATCGGCGGCAGCCTGGGCGGCATGCAGGCGCTGTCGTGGACGCTGCGGTATCCCGGGCGAGTGCGTCATGCGGCGGTCATCGCCTCGGCGCCCAACCTGAGCGCTCAGAACATCGCCTTCAACGAGGTGGCGCGCCGCGCCATCGTGACCGACCCCGACTTCCACGGTGGCCACTACCAAGCCCACGATGTGCTGCCGCGGCGCGGCCTGCGCGTGGCACGCATGGTCGGCCACATCACTTATCTGAGCGACGACACGATGGCCGCCAAGTTCGGCCGCCAGACCGTGTCCGAAGGGCTCAACTACAGCACGCAGGCGGTGGAGTTCCAGATCGAGAGCTACCTGCGCTACCAGGGCGACAAGTTCAGCGATTACTTCGACGCCAACAGCTACCTGCTCATCACACGCACGCTCGATTACTTCGACCCGGCGCGCGAGCATGGCGGCGACCTGACCCGGGCGCTGGCTGCGGCGACTGCGAAGTTCCTGGTGGTGAGCTTCACGACCGACTGGCGCTTCTCGCCGGAGCGCTCGCGCGAGATCGTCAAGGCGCTGGTCGACAACCGACGCGAGGTGAGCTATGCGGAGATCGATGCGCCGCATGGGCACGATGCGTTCTTGATGGAGGATGGGCGATATCACAACGTGTTGCGGGCTTATTTCGAGCGAGTGGCAGCTGAGCTTGACTTACTCCCTCTGCCTTTGGGAAAGCGCGCGCGGCGTGTGATTGACAGCCAAGCGCCTGACCCGGCCGGCCCTCACCCCAACCCTCTCCCAGAGGGAGAGGGAGTCAAGCCATGAGTGAACGCCGAGACCTCGAGGTAATTGCCGCGCTGGTACCGCCCGGCTCGCACGTGCTCGACCTGGGCTGCGGCAACGGCGCGCTGCTGGCGCTGCTGCGCGACCAGCGCGGCTGCACCGGCTACGGCGTCGAGCTCGACGACGCGCAGGTCCACGAATGCGTGCAGCGCGGCGTCAACGTGATCCAGCGCAACCTCGACGAAGGCCTGGCGATCTTCGCCGACCGCGCCTTCGACGTCGTGCTGCAGCTCGACACGCTGCAGAACCTGCGCAACACCGAGGCCATGCTGGTCGAGACGGTGCGCGTGGGCCGCATCGGCGTCGTCAGCTTCCCCAACTTCGCGCACTGGCCGAACCGTTTCTCGGTGCTGCGTGGGCGCATGCCGGTCACCAAGGTGCTGCCCTTCCAGTGGTACGACACGCCCAACATCCGCTTCGCGACGCATGCCGATTTCGAGGTGTTGGCGCGCCGCAACGGGCTGCGCGTGCTCGACAGCTTCGGGCTGCAGAAGGGCCGCGTGGTGCGCCGCGCGCCGAACCTGATGGCCAGCACGGCGGTCTTCAAGTTCGAGCGGGGTTGAGCGGGTGGGCAGCGCAGCCCGCCCGAGATTGTCCGCAGCAGCTTCTACACTGCGCCGATGACCGAAGCGCTGCCCCTGTCCATCGCGCTGCGTGACGGCAGCACCCTGCGAGGGCAGTACTGGCCGGACGCCGACGCCAAGGCGACCGCGCTGATCGTCCATGGGCTCGGTGAGCATCATGGGCGCTACGGCAAGGTCGTCGCGCAACTGCGCGAGGCCGGATTGGCGGTGGCCGGCTATGACCAGCGCGGCCATGGCCTCTCGAAAGGCAAGCGCGGCGACATCCCTGAAACCGACACGCTGTTGCGCGACCTGGCCACGGTGATCGACACCGTGCGCGCCGCCTCGCCGGCACGCCCGCTGCTGCTGCTCGGCCACAGCATGGGCGGGATCGTCGCCGCGCGTTTCGTGGGCGGCGCGCTGGAATCGCCGCGTCCGGTGTGGTCTCGCCCCGTCGATGCCCTGGCGCTGTCGTCGCCGGCGCTCGATGCCAGCCTCAAGCCGCTGCAAAAGTTGCTGATCGGCGTGATGGGCCGGCTGGCGCCGCACGTGGCAGCCGGCAACGGCCTGCCGCCCGAACAGGTTTCGCGCGACCCCGCCGTGGTGGCGGCCTACAAGGCCGACCCGCTCGTGCACGACCGCATCACCGCGACCCTGGGGCGCTTCATCGGTGAGGCCATCACCACGGTGCAGGCACAGGCGCCGCAGTGGCGCACACCCACGCTGCTGATGTGGGCGGGCGCCGACCGCTGTGTCTCGCCGGCCGGCAGCGCGCGTTTTGCGAAGGCGGCGCCGAGCGGTGTGATCACCGGGCGCGAGTTCCCCGGCCTGTATCACGAGCTGTTCAACGAACCGGAACAGGACGAGGTGTTCGCGGTGCTACGTGAGTGGCTGGCGCAGCGCTTCGGTTGAAAGGCCGGCGTGTCGCTCCCTTGGGAAAAGGGCGACCGAGGGCCCGGCCTCGCCGTTAACGCACGCTCGACACCGCGGTGCCGGCCACCGGCATCTCCCAGCCACCACCCAGCGCCCGGTACACGCCGACCAGCGCCGTTGCCGTGCCGGTCTGCGCCTGCACCAGTTGGTCGCGGTTGAGCAGTACCTCCCGCTCGGCGTCGAGCACGGCCAGGAAGTCGGTGTAGCCGGCGTCGAAGCGCAGCTGCGCCAGGACCGCGGCCTGTTCGGCGCTGCGCGCGGCACGTTCCAGCCGCACGGCGCGCTGGGCGTTGCGGTTGTAGCCGCTGAGCGCGCCTTCGGTTTCTTCCAGCGCCAGCGCAATGGTCTGCTCGTAGCTCGCCAGGCTCTGCTGGGCGCGTGCCTCGGTCGCCCGGATGCGCGAGCGCAGCAGGCCGAAGTCGAGCGGCGTCCAGCTCACTCCTGCGCCGAGCGAATGGATCGCCGAATTGCTGTTGCCGAGCTTGCCGAGCGTGGCTGCGTTCAGGCCGAGCAGGCCCGAGAGCGAGATGCGCGGAAAGAGATCCGAAGTCGCCACGCCGATGTCGGCGGTGGCCGCCGCCAGTGAGCGCTCCGCCGCAATGATGTCGGGCCGGCGCGCCAGCCACGCCTCGGGTGTCCCCAGCGGCAGTGCCGCCAGGTCGGTGACCGGCAGGCCGGGCAGCGGCGCCGGCGTCTGCAGGCTTTCCAGCACCGTGCGCGGCGGCTGAGCGGTCAGGGTGGCGAGTCGGAAGACGGTCAGCTCGATGGCGCTCTGCAGCGCCGGCACGCCGGCCGCCGTGTTCTCGGTAAGCGCGCGCGAGCGGGCCACGTCGAGCTGCGTGCCGCGGCCGGCGTCGAGCCGCAGCTCCGTCAGGCGCAAGCTCTCGCGCTGGCTGGCCAGCGACTCCTCGGTGAAGCGCAGGCGCTGCTGCAGGCCGCGCAGCTCCAGGTAGTTGCGTGCCGTCTCGGCGGCCACCGCGGTGTGAGCCGCCGCGAGCCCCGCCTCGCTCGCCTCGACGACCGCTGCCGCCGATTCGCTCAGGCGCCGATAGCGGCCGAAGAAGTCCAACTCCCAGTTCGCGATGAAGCCGGCGTCCCAGATGGTGCCGGTGCGCTCGCTGCGGCCTTGGCCCGGCAATTGGGTGACGGGCTGCACCGAGCGCGTCACGCCGGCGCTCAGGCCCACGCCCGGGCGGCCCAGCGCATCGGCCTCGCCCTGGTTGGCACGCGCCTCCTGCAGCCGCGCCTGGGCGATGCGCACGTCGCCGTTGGCCTCGAGCGCACGCTCGACCAGCGCCGACAGCGCCGCATCGTCGAAGCCGCGCCAGAAGACGGCGATGTCGGCGGAAGGCTCGGCGCGGTTCGCCGAGGCAGCGCCGGCGTTGATGAAACCGCCGGCCTCCAGTACCGGCACGGGGCGCTGGTAGTCGGGGCCGACGGCGGCGCAGCCGGCGAGGATCAGCACGGCAAGGGCCGCAAGGACAGGCGCGCCCGGCCTTGCGGCAGCGCGGAAACCCAGCACCGACGAGCGAGGCTCGGCTGCCGCGCGCGCCGACCCCGGCGGTATCGCGGCGACGAAGCCAGGCGCAAGCAGGCGGGGTGCGATCCAGGCGCGCAAACCGCGCCGCGCGACAGCTTCAGATGCAAACGATGCGCTGCGGACTCGGCGCTCAAGCATGCTCGTCTCCCAGGCGCACCCCGCGCGCCGGCAACGGCGGCTCGTGGTGAGTGACCAGCGGCTTCTTCGAGCCGATCTTGCGCAGCAGCACATAGAACACCGGCGTAAGGAAGAGGCCGAACACGGTCACGCCGATCATCCCGCTCATCACCGCGATGCCCATCGCCTGGCGCATCTCGGCGCCGGCGCCGCTGGAAAAGACCAGCGGCATGACACCCGCCACGAAGGCGATCGAGGTCATGAGGATCGGCCGCAGCCGCAGGCGGCAGGCCTCGACCACCGCCTGCACCGCCGTGCGGCCATGGTCCTCGAGCTCGCGCGCGAACTCGACGATCAGGATCGCGTTCTTGCAAGCCAACCCGACCAGCACCACGAAGGCGATCTGCGTGAAGATGTTGTTGTCGGCCGGCTGGCCGAAGAAGCCCGAGGCCCACACACCGAAGATCGCCGAGAGGATGCACATCGGCACGATCAGGATGATCGCCAGCGGCAGGGTCGTGCTCTCGTAGGTGGCGGCCAGCACCAGGAACACCAGCAGCACGCACAGCGGAAAGATGTAGACCATGGTGTTGCCGGCGATCTTTTCCTGATAGACCAGCTCGGTCCACTCGTAGCCGATGCCGCGCGGCAGCGTCTCCTTCAGCAACTGCTCCATCGCCGCCTGCGCCTCGCCCGAACTCACGCCGGGCTTGGGCGCGCCGTTGATGTCGGCCGTATAAAAGCCGTTGTAGCGGCTCACCGTGCCCGGCCCGAAGGTCGGCTCCACCGTCATCAGCGAGGCCAGCGGCAGCATCTCGCCGCGCGCGTTGCGGATCTTGAGCTGGCCGATGTCTTCCGCCTTGGCGCGGTGCACGGCGTCGGCCTGCACGATCACCTGGTAGGTCTTGCCGAAGCGGTTGAAGTCGTTCACGTACAGCGAGCCCAGGTGCGTCTGCATGGTCTCGTAGATGTCGTTGAGGTTCACGCCCATCTGCTTGGCCTTGGTGCGGTCGACGTTGGCGAACAGCTGCGGCACGTTGATCTGGTAGCCGGAAAAGAACTGCGTCAGCGGACTGTTCGGGTCGCCGTACACGCGGCCCATCAGCTGCTGCACAACGCCGTGCAGCGCCTCCTCGCCGAGCGAATCGCGATCGAGCAGTTGCAGCTTGAAGCCGCCCGCATTGCCCAGGCCATCGACGGGCGGCGGGGACAGCACGAACATGAAGGCATCCTGGATGGCCCCCAGCCGCATGTTGATCTGCCCCACGATGGCGTCGGCGCCGGTCTCCTGCGTGGTGCGGTCCTCGAAGTCGTCGAGCCCGAAGAACACGATCCCGCTGTTGGGCGCCGCCGTGAAGCCGTTGATCGACAGGCCCGGGAACGCCACCGAATCCTTCACGCCGGGCACGCCCTTGGCGATGTCGCTCATCTCGCGGATCACCTTGGTCGTGCGTTCCAGGCTGGCGCCGTCGGGCAGTTGCGCGATGCCGATCAGGTACTGCTTGTCCTGCTGCGGCACGAAGCCGGGCGGCACCTGCCGAAAAAGCAGGAAGGTCGCGCCGAGCAGCAGCGCATAGACGATCAGCGAGACGCCCTTGCGCTTGACCACCACGCTGGTGATGCCGCTGCTGTAGCGGTCGGCGTTGCGGCGGAAGAAGCGGTCGAACCAGCGGAAGAAGCGGCCGAAGACCTTGTCCATGCCGCGCGTGAGCCAGTCCTTCGGCGCGTCGTGCGGACGCAGCAGGATGGCGCTCAGCGCCGGCGACAGGGTCAGCGAATTGAAGGCCGAGATGACGGTGGAAATGGCGATCGTCACCGCGAACTGCTTGTAGAACTGCCCCGACAGGCCCGACACGAAGGCCAGCGGCACGAACACCGCGCACAGCACCAGGCCGATGGCGATGATGGGCCCCGAGACCTCCTGCATCGCCTTCACGCTCGCGTCGCGCGGCGACAGGCCCGCCTCGATGTTGCGCTCGACGTTCTCGACCACCACGATCGCGTCGTCGACCACGATGCCGATGGCCAGCACCAGGCCGAACAGCGTGAGCGTGTTGATCGAGAAACCCAGCAAAAGCAGCACCGCGAAGGTGCCGATGATCGACACCGGCACCGCCAGCAGCGGAATGATCGAGGCACGCCAGGTCTGCAGGAACACGATGACCACCAGCACGACCAGCGCAACGGCTTCGAGCAGGGTGACGATCACCTTCTCGATCGAGGTCTGCACGAAGCGGGTCGGGTCATAGACGATGCTGTAGTCCACGCCCGGCGGAAAGTTGGCCTTGAGTTCCTCCATCGTCGAGCGCACGTCGGCCGAGAGCTGCAGCGCATTGGAGTCCGGTGCCTGGAAGATCACCACCGCGGCAGCTTCCTGGTTGTTCAGCAGCGAGCCCAGCGCATAGGTGTTGGGGCCGAGCTCGACGCGGCCGACATCCTTAACGCGGACCAGCGAGCCGTCGGTCGTGTCGGCCTTGACGATGACGTCGGCGAACTCCTGCTCGGTGGTCAGGCGGCCTTGCGTGTTGATGGCGAGCTGGAACTCGGTCTGGTTGGGCGCCGGCGGCGCGCCCACCACGCCGGCCGCCACCTGCGCGTTCTGCTCGCGGATGGCGGTGACCACGTCGCTCGAAGTCAGGTTGCGGGCGGCGAGCTTCTGCGGATCGAGCCACACGCGCATCGCATAGTCGCCCGAGCCGAAGGTCTGCACCGAGCCCATGCCCTCGATGCGCAGCAACGCGTCGCGCACGTTGAGCGCCGCGTAGTTGCGAAGGTAGAGCGCGTCGTAGCGGTCGTCCGGCGAGACCATGTGCACCACCATGGTCAGGTTGGGCGAGGTCTTCTCGGTGGTCACGCCGACCTGGCGCACCACCTCCGGCAGCCGGGGCAGGGCGCGGTTGACGCGGCTTTGCACGGCGGTCTCGGCGTCGTCGGGGTCGGTGCCGATCTGAAAGCTGATCGCCAGCGTCATGGCGCCGTCGGCCGTCGATTGGCTGCTCATGTAGAGCATGTTCTCGATGCCGTTGATCTGTTCCTCGAGCGGCGTGGCCACCGTCTCGGCGATCACCCGCGGGTTGGCGCCGGGAAATTGCGCACGCACCACCACCTGCGGCGGGGCAACGGCCGGGTACTCGGAGATCGGCAGCTCGAAGATGGCGATGGCGCCGACCAGGGTGATGAAGATCGACAGCACGGCCGCGAAGATCGGCCGGTCGATGAAGAAGCGCGAGAGGTTCATGTCGTCGCTCCGGCGTCAAGCGTGGCAGGGCTGCTGGGCGGCGACGGCGGGCAGCGAATACATGCAAGCGACGGCGGCCACCGCGCCTGGTAGGGCGACCCGAAGCGCCGGCGCCGTGAGCGTGACCTTGCCCTCCTTCTTGTCGCCCGGCGTTGCCGCGGCCGGCGGCGGGGCGGGCGGCTTCTCGATGGGCATGCCGCGCGCATCGAGCTCCAGCTTCTCCGGCGCGATCGGCGCGCCGGGCCTGACACGCTGCAAGCCGTTGACGACCACCAGTTCCCCTGCTTTCAGACCCCCGGTGATCACGCGCATGCCGTCGATCAGCGCGCCGAGCTGCACCTCGCGGAACTCGGCCGTGTTGTCGGCGCCGACGACCAGCACGAAGCGCTTGCTCTGGTCCGTGCCGATCGCGCGCTCCGGCGTGAGCACCGCCGGTCGCGTCTTGACTTGCGCCACCTGCAGCTTGGCGAACAGGCCCGGCGTGAAACGGCCGTCGGCGTTGTCGAACACCGCGCGCATGCGGATCGCGCCGGTCTGCGGGTTGAGCCGGTTGTCGATGAAGTCGATGGTGCCGGCGTGCGGGAAGCCGTCCTCGTTGGCCAGGCCCATCTTCACCTGCAGCGCTCCGCCGTTGCCTTCGCGCAGGCGCAGGAAGGTCTGCTCGCTGCCGTCGAAATAGGCATAGACGCGGTGCGTGGCGACCACGGTGGTCAGCACGTTCTCGGCACTCACCAGATTGCCGGCGGTGATGTTGGCCAGCGAGGCACGCCCGGCGATCGGCGAGCGCACGAAGGTGTAGTCGAGGTTGAGCCGGGCCACGCGCAGGGCTGCGTCGGCCGCCTGGATGTCCGCGTCCGAGGTTCTGGCGCTGGAGCCGAGCTGGTCGAACTCCTGGCGCGACACCGCCTGGTCGTCGAGCAGCTTTTGCGCACGTGCCAACTCGGCCTTGGCCAGACCGGCGCGCGAGCGTGCAGCGGCCCGTTGCGACTCGGCGCGTGCGACCTCGGCGCGGTAAGGCCGTGCGTCGATGGTGAACAGGAGCTGGCCCTTCTTCACGACCGCGCCGTCGCGGAAATGCACCCGCTCGATGGTGCCGCCGACGCGCGCGCGGATATCGACCGTCTCCAGCGCCTGCAGCCGCCCGGTGAACTCCTCGCGGTCGGCGATCGGCTTTTGCACCGCCGGCGCCACCGAAACGGGCGGTGCCGGCGGCGGGCCGCCTTGGGCCTCGGCCGGGTCGCCGCAGCCGGCTAGCCAGACGCTCGACGCGAGCACCGCGCCGAGCAGCGTGGCCCGCCGAAGACGACAGGAAATCGAAAGAGGCAGGAAGGCGGCAGCTGATTCGCGCATGGAACACCCGTGTGTTGAGTGGAACGGTGGCAGAGGCCGCCCGCACGCGGTGGCGGCGAGCCTCTCTGCCCGTGCGAATAAAGGCGAATGACCTACGCACACGCTTGGTTTTAGAGCGGGCCGATCTTACTGACCATCGGGTCATCAAAAGATGACCCCCTAGAAAAAAACCGCGCTTCGGTTAGGCCCATGCTGTGACAACGCGACACCGGCGCTCGCGCGTTGCGCGCGTGAGCGCGCTCGACGGCTTCCTATACTCGCTCGCCAGCCGACCGCTGAACCCTGCAAGACCACCGACCCGAGCCTCCCATGACCGCACCCGAACAACTGCCGGCCAGCACGCCGCCGGCCCGCAAAGCGTGACGGCTGACGGGGTGGCATCGGCGACGCGCAGGGCGCTGCTCGGCGGTGCCTTTGCAGCGGCACTGCCCGGCTGCGCGCCGTTCGCCGGGACGAACGAGGAGGCGGCGCTCGACCACTTTTTCTCCGAGGAAGGAACGGTCGGCTGCTTCGCGCTGCTCGACGCCGCCACCGGGGAGCGGGTATTGGTCAACGGCCGGCGCGCGCGGCAGCGGTTCGCCCCGGCCTCGACGTTCAAGATCGCCAACAGCCTGATCGCCCTCGAAGCCGGCGCAGTGCGCGACGAACGAGAGGTCGTGCCCTATGGCGGCCAACCGCAGCCCTTTCCGCAGTGGGAACGCGACCTGAACCTGCGCGCGGCCTATGCCGCCTCCAGCGTGCCGATCTATCAGGAACTGGCGCGCCGCATCGGGCTGGCCCGCATGCGCGCAGCGGTGGCCGGCTTCGGCTACGGCAATGCCGAAGTGGGCGGGGTCGTCGATCGCTTCTGGCTCGACGGGCCGCTCGCCATCAGCGCCGTCGAGCAGGCGGCTTTCCTGGTGCGCCTGGCACGGGGCCGCTTGCCGGTCAGCGCGCGCAGCCTGGCCATCGTGCGCGACATCAGCACCGTCGACACGAGAGCTGGCGCGGTGCTGCACGCCAAGAGCGGCTGGCTGTTCGATGCGAAGCCGCAAGTCGGCTGGTGGGTCGGCTGGGTGGAGCAGACCGGCCGGCTGCACGGCTTCGCGCTCAACATCGACATGCAAAGCATTGCGGATGCGCCCAAGCGAGAGCGCATCGGCCGGCGCCTGTTGCAGCACTTCGGCGTCTTCCCGGCGGCAGCATGATCCAGGGCCTGGCCACGCTGCTGCTGTTCCAGTCTCTCGGCGAGGCGATCGCGCAACTCACCGACGCACCGGTCCCGGGGCCGGTGATGGGGCTGGTCGCCCTGCTCGCGGTGCTGCTGCTGCGCCAGCGGCGCGGCAAGCCGGTCTGGGCCGCGCTGGCGCAGGCCGCCGACGGGCTGCTCGCGCATCTCTCGATCTTCTTCATTCCGGCTGCGGTCGGGGTGATGCTGTACTGGGAGCCGCTGGCGCGCGAGGGGCTGTCATGGGTGATCGCGCTGCTCGCCAGCACGGTCGCAGCGATCGCGATCACGGCGTGGTTCCTGCGCCATCGGCTCGGCGACGAAGGCGATGAGTCGGCGCCAGACGGGCCTCAGCCGCCATGAGCATGCCGCTTCGCCTCGATGGCCCGCGTTCGCGACCGCGCGCAGCGCCTCGGCTGCGCGCATGAGCGAGGCTCGCCTCACCCTGCCGCTCGGCCTGACCGGCGCGCTGGAGCCGCTCTCGGAAGTGTGGGTCTACCTGGCCGCCACGCCGCTGTTCGGCCTGACCCTCACGCTCGGCACCTATGTGATCGCCGAGCACGTGTCGGCGCGCAGCGGACGGCATCCGCTGGCCAACCCGGTGCTGTGGTCGGTGCTGGCAATCATCGCGGTGCTGTGGGCGACCGGCACGCCCTACCGCCGCTACTTCGAGGGCGCGCAGTTCGTGCACTTCCTGCTCGGCACCGCGACCGTGGCGCTGGCGGTGCCCCTGGCACGCCTGTGGCCGGAGCTGCGCCAGCGCGCCGGCACCCTGCTCACCGCCCTGCTGCTCGGCGCGAGCACATCGATCGTCGCGGCGCTGGGCCTGGCCTGGATGCTCGGCGCTTCGCCGGTGATGATGGCCTCGCTGCTGCCGAAGTCGGTGACGGCGCCCATCGCGATGGGCATCGCCGAGCGCATCGGCGGCTCGGCCACGCTGGCGGCGGTGTTCACGGTGACCACCGGCATCGTCGGCGCGCTGGTCGTCACGCCGCTGCTCAACGCGATGGGCGTGCGCAACTGGGCCGCGCGCGGCTTCGCGCTCGGCCTGGCCGCGCACGGCATCGGCACGGCGCGGGCGTGGTCGGTGCATCCGCGCGCCGGGGCCTATGCCAGCTTGGCGATGGGCCTGCACGGGGTGCTCGGCGCCGTGCTGCTGCCGGGGCTGGCGCGCTGGCTGTGAGGCCTTCGGCAGCTGACAGAATCATCCGCAACCCGCAACCCGCAACACCCGGCCAGCGGCGAGCAGCCCGCGGCCGTTCCCACAAGGAGCACAGGATGGCCCAGCTACACGTCAATGGCAGCGTGCGCGAGTACGAAGCCGAGGAAGACACTCCCCTGCTGTGGGTGCTGCGTGAACAGCTCGGCCTGACCGGCAGCAAGTACGAATGCGGCATCGCGCAGTGCGGCGCCTGCACGGTGCACATCGACGGCGCGCCCATGCGCTCTTGCGTGATGCCGGCCGCGACCCTCACCGCACAGCAGAAGATTGTCACGATCGAGGGGCTGTCGAAAGACGGCTCGCACCCGGTGCAGCAAGCCTGGGCCGCGCTCGATGTGCCGCAGTGCGGCTACTGCCAGGCCGGCATGATCATGGCCGCCACCGCCCTGCTGGCCGAAAAACCCAAGCCGACCGATGCCGACATCGACGCGGCCATGACCAACATCTGCCGCTGCGGCACCTACAACCGCGTGCGCGCGGCGATCAAGCTGGTCGCCGAGGGCGGGCCAAAGCGCTCCGCGCTGAACAGCCCGCTGCTGGGTGGGGGCGCGGCATGAGCGCGCATGGGCGCACCCGGGGCGGGTCGCTGCCGCACGGGCCGGCACATGACGCCGAGGACGGAGCCCGGCACAGCGCCCGGCGCGGCACCGCGCTGTCGCGCCGCAGCTTCCTTGGCGGCTCGGCAGCCGCGGCCGGCAGCCTCGTCGTCGGATTCCACATTCCCTTCATCGGCAGCGCCGCGGCGCAGGGAAGTGCTGCGGCACCCGAGATCAACGCGTGGGTCGTCGTGCACCCCGACGACAGCGTCGTCATCCGCATCGCCCGCTCCGAGATGGGACAGGGCTCGCTGACCGGTCTGGCGCAACTGGTCGCCGAAGAGCTGGAGTGCGACTGGGCCCGGGTGAGCACCGAGTACCCGACCCCGGGCCAGAACCTGGCGCGCTCACGCGTCTGGGGCAACTTCTCGACCGGCGGCAGCCGCGGCATCCGCGAGTCGCACGAGTACGTGCGCAAGGGCGGTGCGATGGCCCGCACGATGCTCGTGCAGGCAGCCTCCGACGAATGGGGGGTGCCGGCCGGTGAATGCCGCGCCGCGGCCAGCGTGATCACCCATGCGCCTTCGGGCCGCACCACGACCTACGGCAAGGTTTCGGCGGCAGCGGCCAAGCTGGCGCCACCTGCGGACGTTACGCTGAAGGACCCGAAGGACTGGCGCATCGTCGGCAAGCCCTTCAAGCGGCTCGACACGGTCGAAAAGCTCACCGGCGCCCAGGTCTACGGCACCGACCTGAAGCTGCCCGGCCTGCTCAACGCAGCGATCAGCGACTGCCCGGTGTTCGGCGGCAAGCTGAAGAGCTACGACGACAGCGCGGTGCTGCGGCGGCCGGGCGTCAAGAAGGTGGTGAAGGTCGGCGACAGCGCGGTCGCAGTGGTGGCCGACACCTGGTGGCGCGCCAAGACCGCGCTCGATGCGCTCGACATCGTCTGGGACGAAGGCCCGAACGCCACGCTGTCGAGCGCCGGCATTGCCGAGATGCTGGCGGCCGGGCTGGACGCTCCCGAGGCCATCGTCGGCAACCGCAACGGCGACGTGAAGCAGGCGCTGGACAAGTCGGCGAAGCGCATCGAGGCGGTGTATTCCTACCCGTACCAGAACCACGCGACCATGGAGACCATGAATGCGACGGCGAAGTTCACGCCGGCCGCGGGCGGCGAGCCGGCGCGCTGCGAGGTCTGGACGCCGACGCAGAACGGCGAGGCGGCACTCGCGGCCACGGCGGAAGCGGCCGGCCTGCCGCCGGCGCAGTGCGAGGTCTACAAGCTGCACCTGGGCGGCGGCTTCGGCCGGCGCGGCGCCGTGCACGACTGGGTTCGCCAGGCGGTGGCCATCGCCAAGGAGATGCCGGGCACGCCGGTCAAGCTGATCTGGTCGCGCGAAGAGGACATGATCCACGGCCGCTACCACCCGATCACGCAATGCAAGCTCACTGCCGGGCTCGACGACGAGGGCAAACTGCAGGCGCTGCACATGCGCATCTCGGGCCAGTCCATCGTTGCGGCGGTGTTCCCGCAGATGATCAAGGACGGCAAGGACCCGGTGGTCTTCCAGGGCCTGAACCCGCCCGGCCCCGAGGCCTCCATCGGCTACAGCGTACCGAATCTGCTCGTCGACCATGCGATGCGCAACCCGCCGGTGCCGCCGGGCTTCTGGCGCGGCGTGAACCTCAACCAGAACACCATCTACCTGGAGTGCTTCCTCGACGAGGTGGCGCATGCGACGAAGCAGGACCCGCTCGCGCTGCGCCGCAGCCTGATGGCCGAGCATCCCAAGCACAGGGCGGTGCTCGAGGCCGTGGTCGAGCGAGTGAAATGGGACACCCCGCCGGCCGACATCGACGGCCAGCGCGTGTTCCGCGGCCTGGCACAGACGATGGGTTTCGGCAGCTACGTGGCCGCCTGCGCCGAGGTGTCGGTGAGCGACGAGGGCGACTTGAAGATCCACCGCATCGTCGCTGCCACCGACCCCGGCCACGCGGTCAATCCGCAGCAGATCGAAGCCCAGGTCGAGGGCTCCTTCGTCTATGGCCTGTCGGCCGCGCTGTACGGCGAGTGCACGCTCGAGAACGGCCGCATCCAGCAGCGCAACTTCGACACCTATCCGGTGATGCGCATGGACACCATGCCCAAGGTTGAGACGGTGCTGCTGCCTTCCGGGGGCTTCTGGGGCGGCGTCGGTGAGCCGACCATCGCGGTGGCGGCGCCGGCCGTGCTCAACGCCATTTTCGCGGCGACCGGCAAGCGCATCCGCGAGCTGCCGCTGAGCAAGCACAGCCTGAAGAAGGCGTGAGAGCGGGTGCTTGCGGCAGGGTCGATGAAGACGATGCGCGCCAGGGCGGCCGGCGCGGCGTTCGCCGTGGCGGCGCAGGCGGCGCTGTCCTTGCCCGGCATGGCGGCGCCGGCAGCAGCCCGCGCGGCGGTGCAGCCGTATGCGGTGGTCGGCGATGCCATCACTCGGCCACTGACCGCGCAACCGGGCAACGCGGCGCGCGGCCGGGCCATCGTCACCGACCGCCGCACCGGGCTGTGCCTGCTCTGCCACAGCGGCCCCTTCCCGGAAGAAGCCTTCCAGGGCACGCTGGCTCCCCCCCTCGACGGCGCCGGCTCACGGCTTTCCGCCGGCCAGCTGCGGCTGCGGCTGGTCGATTCGCGGCGGCTCGACCCGGATTCGCTGATGCCGGCATATCACCGCAGCGAGGGCCTTGCGCGCGTCGGCGCGGCCTGGCAAGGCCGGCCGCTGCTCGATGCGCAGCAGATCGAGGACGTGGTGGCCTTCCTGCTGACCTTGCGTCGATGACGATGAAGCGTCGGCTCCTTCTTGCAGCCGGAAGCGGGGTCGCCGACTCCGTTCAGGAATGCTTATTCACTGCGTCGGCGACCCCTCCCGGATGGGTCGGTGCTTTTCGGGACGCCCAACGGGGGTGAGGCAACGCCGATGAAACGCGCGCGAACCCACCTTGCCCAGCGGAGAGGACTCCTCGCTGCCGGCCTTGCGCTGGTACCGATGATTTGGGTGCGGCAGGCTTCGGCGAACAAGGCCGAGCTCGACGCGGCAGTCCGCGCGTTTGCCGGCGCGGCGACCGTGCAGCCCGGCCGGGTGCAGCTCGAGATCGCACCACTGGTCGAGAACGGCAATGCGGTGCCAGTGACGGTGCGGGTGGAAAGCCCGATGAGCGCCGCCGACCACGTGCAGCGCATCGCGCTCTTCAACGAACGCAATCCGCAGCGCGAGGTGGCGAGCTTTCTGCTGGGGCCGCGGGCCGGCCGCGCCGAGGTCTCGACGCGCATCCGCCTGGCGACCTCGCAGCAGTTGGTGGCGCTGGCGCAGATGAGCGACGGCTCGGTCTGGTCGCACCGCGTCGATGTGCTGGTGACGCTGGCCGCATGCATCGAGTAAGGAGTCGCCCGCGATGGCCCGTACCCTGATCACCGTACCCAAGGCCGCGAAGCGCGGCGAGATCATCGAGATCCGCACGTTGATCGCGCACCCAATGGAGACCGGTCACCGAAGCGATTCCGAGGGCCGTCGGCTGCCGCGCGACATCTTGCGGCGCTTCGTCTGCCATTACGGCGATGAGGTGGTGTTCGAAGCGGAACTGTTCCCGGCCATCTCGGCCAACCCCTACCTCGTCTTCACCACGGTGGCCGTCGAGAGCGGCACGCTCCGTTTCACCTGGGAAGGCGACAACGGCTTCGCGCAGACGGAGACCGCGGAGATCGCGGTGACGTGAAGCGGCAGGCTGCACTCGGGGCGGTGCTGGCCATCGCACTGGCCGCGCTCGGCGCAATGGCCGCGGCCGAGCGGGATCTCGGAAACGCCGGCCAGTTCGATGACAGCCCGCCTGCCGCCACCGTCGCCCCGCGTCCGGGCAGCGCTTTCATGAGCCCCGAACTGCAGGCCATGCAGCGCGACGACATGGCCAACCCCGGCATGCTGTGGGTGGCCGATGGCGAGGCGCTGTGGCGCCGCCCGGCCGGCGCTAGCGAGCGCTCCTGTGCAAGCTGCCACGGGGCGGCCGAACAGTCGATGCGCGGCGTGGCGGCACGCTTGCCGGCCTTCGATGCCGCCCGGCGCGGCGCGATCGACCTGCGCCAGCGCATCGAGTCCTGCCGTCAGGACCGCCAGATAGACGAGCCCTGGCCGCCCGAAAGCCAACGCTCGCTCAGCCTGGAAGCCTATGTCGCGCACCAGTCGCGTGGCATGCCGATCGCGCCGCCCGACGATCCCCGGCTCGCCGCCGCACGCGAACGTGGCCGCAAGCTGTTCGAGCAGCGCATCGGCCAGCTCGACCTGTCCTGCGCGCAATGTCACGACGCCAACGCGGGCCGGCGCCTGGGCGGCAGCACGATCCCGCCGGCCGATACCAGCGGCTACCCCGTCTACCGGCTCGAATGGCAGGCGCTCGGCTCGCTGCAGCGCCGGCTGCGCAACTGCATGAGCGGCGTGCGGGCGCAGCCCTATGAATTCGGAGCGCAGGAGCTGATCGATCTGGAGCTCCACCTCAACGCACGGGCCGAGGGCGTGGCCGTCGAGACGCCGGGCGTGCGGCCCTGATATCAAGCCACCAAGCCGCATTCAAACGCATCAATGCTGGTGCTGTAGCGCAGCTACCGAGGGCATCGGGCGACCGTCGCAGCCTTGAGCGACTGCACAACCGAGCGTTTACGGTGGTGGCAGGAGCGCTGTGACGGGTTGCTGTGTGGAGTGAAGTCAAGGAGGAGGGCTGGGCGTGAGCCCAGCCCGGGGGACATGAACGCAACACAGCGACCCGGCGCAGCGCTCGCGCGCTGAGCTTCCACAGTCGGCCTTCCGAACACGAACCGAAGCCCGCTACGCCTCTTCAACGGCTTCAATTCGATGCGTATGAACGCAGTTTCGTATGAGGCCTCGCCCGCGACGCTGAACGCGGCAGCCCTCGCGATAGTTAAGCTCCCGCGACCCGTAACGTGGCCGTGCAGCCGCGCCTCCGAGGTCCGGCGCGACCGCGCACCGTTGTCGATCAGGCCGTACCGGCCCGCGGCCCGTTGCGCAGCCAGCGCCGCACGATGGAAGCCGCCAACGGGCCCGCCACCTCGCTGACGAAGCGGCTGAAGTCGACATGGGCACTGTCGTCGGCGCGGTCGGAGACGCTGCGCAGCACCGCGAACGGCAGATCGCAGTCGTGGCACACCTGAGCCACCGCGGCGCCCTCCATCTCGACCGCCAGCGCTTCGGGCAATTCGGCACGCAGGGCCGTGCTTTCGAGCGCCGTGGAGACGAAGCGGTCGCCACTGACGACGAGGCCCTGGTGCACGGTGGGCGACGCGATGCCCAGTTCATCGAGCGAGTCGGCGCGGCCGACCTGCTCGGCTTCGAGCGCGGCGCACGCCGCCTCGAGCAGCGCGTCGCTGAGCAGCGCATCGGTGGGGAACCGCGAGCGGCCAGTGAGCGGCACCTCGTGGCGCGGGAACAGCGGCGAGACGTCGAGGTCGTGCTGCAGCAGCTCGCGCGCGACCACCACGTCGCCCACGTTCACGCCCTCGGCCAGGCCGCCCGCCACGCCGGTGAAGACGATCGCCTCGGCGCCGTAGCGCTCGATCAGCAGTGCCGCCGTGGTCGCCGCGGCGACCTTGCCGATGCGCGAGAGCACCAGCACCACCTCATGCCCGTCGAGCCGGCCGGTGTGGAACTCACGGCCCGCGTGGTGCTGGACCTGCGGGTCTTCGAGTGCCGCGCGCAGCGGCTCCAGTTCCTCGGCCATCGCGGCCATGAGCGCTAAAGTCATCCGGGCCCTTCAGTGGGAACGAAGCCCGATGGTGCCCCATCGGGCTTCGGCCTTGCCGGCAGCGCGGACTCAGCTCTTGGCGCGCAACTCGCGTCGCAGGATCTTGCCCACCGGCGTCTTCGGCAGGTCGGTGCGGAACTCGATCACCTTGGGCCGCTTGTAGCCGGTGAGGTGGGTCTCGCAATAACTGCGCACGTCGGCCTCGCTCACAGTGGGGTCCTTGCGCACGACCACCAGCTTGACGGCCTCGCCCGACTTTTCGTCGGGCACGCCGACCACCGCGCACTCGAGCACGCCGGGCATCTGCCCGACCACGTCTTCCACCTCGTTCGGGTACACGTTGAAGCCGCTGACCAGCACCATGTCCTTCTTGCGGTCGACGATCTTGAAGTAGCCGCCGTTGTCCACCGTGCCGATGTCGCCGCTGCGGAAGAAGCCGTCGGGCGTCATCACCTTCGCCGTCTCGTCGGGGCGTTGCCAGTAGCCGGCCATGACCTGCGGGCCTTTGATGGCGATCTCGCCCGGCTGGCCGAGCGGCACTTCGTTGCCGTCGTCGTCGATCAGCTTGACCTCGGTCGAAGGAATCGGCACGCCGATCGCGCCGCTGAAGGTCTTGCTGGTGACCGGGTTGCAGGTGGCCGAAGGCGCGGTCTCCGAGAGACCGTAGCCTTCGATGATCGGGCTGCCCGTCTTCTCGAGCCAGAGCTTGGCGGTGCTGCTCGTGACCGCCATGCCGCCGCCCACGCTGAGCTTGAGGTGGGACCAGTCCACCGTGTCGAACTGCGGGTGGTTGGCCATGGCCGTGAACAGCGTGTTGACGGCCGGGAAGCTCTGGAACTTGTGCTTGCCGATCTCCTTGAACACCGCCGGCAGGTCGCGCGGATTGGGGATGAGCACGTTGGCGCCGCCCATGCGCATCGACAGCATCATGTTCACGGTGAAGGCGAAGATGTGATAAAGCGGCAGCGCGCAGATCGTCACCGGGTACTGGCCCGGCGCCAGGTCCTTGAGCGCCGGCGCATTCCACGCTTCGGACTGCAGGACGTTGGCGATGACGTTGCGGTGCGTGAGCACAGCGCCCTTGCTCACGCCGGTGGTGCCGCCGGTGTACTGCAGCACGGCGATGTCGTCGCGTTTGAGGGAAGGCGCCGTGAAGCTGCTGCGCCGGCCCTGGGCCAGCGCCGCGTTGAAGCGAACCGGGCCGGGCAAGGAAAAGGCCGGCACCATTTTCTTGACGTTGCGCACCACGTAGTTGACGAGCACGCCCTTGACACCGAGCAGATCGCCCATCGAGGCGAGGATCACCTGCTTGGTCGGCACCGCGTTCAGGCAGGCCTGCAAGGTGGCGGCGAAGTTCTCGACGATGACGATGGCCTTGGCGCCGGAGTCCTTGAGTTGGTGCTCCAGCTCGCGCGGCGTGTACAGCGGGTTGACGTTGACCAGCACGAACCCGGCGCGCAGGATGCCCGCCACCGCCACCGGGTACTGCGGCACGTTGGGCATCATCACCGCCACGCGGTCGCCCTTGGCCAGGCCCAGGCCCTGCAGGTAGGCCGCGAAGGCGCGCGACATCTCGTCGATCTCGCCGAAGCTGAAGGCCTTGCCCATGAAGTGAAAGGCCGGCCGGTCCTTGAACTTGCGGAAGCTCTCTTCGAGCAGCGCCACGAGCGAGGCGTACTGGTCGGGATCGATCGTCGCTGGCACCCCTTCGGGGTAGTGCTTGAGCCAAACAGAGTCCATGGGCTGCTCCAACAGAGTTGCAGGATTCTGGACTTCGGCCTTACTCGGCAGAGTCAGGGAATGCGATAGCGGCCGCCAGGGAGTTCACTGCAGAGCCGCGTCGGCCTGCCGCGCTCGGATCATCGCCCGACTTCGCCGATCAACCGCCCGTGTGCGAGGTGCAGGACCTCGTCGCCGAAGAGCCGCACGTCGTCTTCGTCGTGCGTGATCAACAGCAGGGGGATGTCGAGTTGCGCCTGCAGCGCACGGAGTTCGTCGCGCAGGCGTGCGCGCAAGGCCTGGTCGAGCGCGGCGAAGGGCTCGTCCAGCAGCAGCGCGCGCGGCTCGGCGACCAGCGCGCGCGCCAGCGCCGTGCGCTGGCGCTGGCCGCCCGACAACTGCTCGGGATAGTGCTGCGCCGCCGGGCCGAGGCCAAAGGCATCGAGCCAACGCTGCACGGCCGCATGCTGCACGTCTCGCCCCGGATTGAAGGCTCCCCGGTGCAGCGCGAAAGCGATGTTCTGCCGCACCGTCAGGTGGGGAAACAACGCGTAGTCCTGGAACATGTAGGCCACAGCGCGCTGCTGCGGCGGCATGTCGATGCGCGAGCAGTGATCGAACAGGGTGCGGCCGGCGAGCTGCACCCGGCCGGTGTCGGGCGTGGTGAGGCCGGCGATCATCTTCAGCGTCTGGCTCTTTCCCGCGCCCGAGGGGCCGAACAGCACCAGCCGGCGCGCGTCGCTGCGAAAGGCCACCTGCAGGTCGAAACACCGGCCGGCGTGTTCGAAGCGCTTGGCGACATCGACATCCCACATCACCCCGGCCCCCTCGGCGGCGTCATGGCTGGCCGGCCACCCGGCCCGGTGCGAGCCGCCCGGCCGCCAGCAGCACCGCCACGCAGGTGACCGAGACGACGAGCACGAGGAAATTCGCCACGTCGTCCCGTCCGGCCTGCACCGCCTCGTACACCGCGATCGACAGCGTCTGCGTCTTGCCGGGAATGCTGCCGGCCACCATGAGGGTGGCGCCGAACTCGCCGGTGGCGCGCGCAAAGGCGAGCAGCACGCCGGCGAGGATGCCGCGCCAGGCCAGCGGCAGGGTGACGCGAAAGAAGATCGCGAGCTCGCCCACGCCGAGCACGCGGGCCGCCTGTTCGAGCTGCGGATCGACCGCCTCGAACGCCGCACGCGCCGACTTGAAGACCAGCGGAAAGGCGACGATGGTCGCGGCGATCACCGCGCCCTGCCAGGTGAAGATCAGGTTGATGCCGAAGTTCGATTCGAGCCAGCCGCCGATAGGGCCGCGCCGCCCGATCACCACGAGCAGGTAGTAGCCGAGCACCGTGGGCGGCAGCACCATCGCCAGGGTGAGCAGCGAGTCGAGCAGTTCGCGACCGATGAAGCGCTTGCGAGCCAGCACGAAGCCGACGGTCACGCCGAGCACGAGGTTGAGCGCCGTGGCCCAGCCGGCCACCTTCAGCGTCAGCGCCAGCGCGACCCAGGCGCCCTCCATCAGCGCCCGTCAGGGGAGCCGAAGCCGTGCTTCGCCAGCACCGCCTGAGCCTCATGCGAGAACACGAATTCGACGAACTGCTTCGCCCGCACCGCATTGCGGCTGCCTGCGACCGGCGCGATAGGGTAGAGGATCGGCTTGTGGGTAGGCACGCGCTGCGCCACCCTGACCTTGCCGGGCATGAGCGCGGCATCGGTCGAATAGACGAAGCCGGCATCGACCTCGCCCCGGGCGACGTAGTCGAGCGCCTGGCGCACGTTCTGCGAGCGGATCGTCTTCGGCTCGATCGCGGCCCACAGGCCCGCGTTCTCGAGCGCGCCTTGGGTGTAGCGGCCTACCGGCACACTGTCGGGCAGGCCGATGGCGATGCGTTGGTAGGCGGGCTGCGTGAGGTCGGCGAGGACCTGGGGCACGTGGGCCGAGTCCGCCGGAACGATCACGACCAGTGTGTTGGACACGAAGTCACGCCGCTCGCCCGCCTCGACGGCGCCCTGCGCCTGCGCCCGGTCCATGCTCTCCTGATCGGCACTGGCGAACACGTCGACCGGCGCACCCTTGACGATCTGCTGCACCAGCGCGCCCGAGGAGCCGAAGTTGAGCTGCACCTTGTGACTCGGGTTCTTCGCCTCGAACAAAGGCGCCAGCTCGCGAAAGGCGTGAGTCAGGCTGGTCGCGGCGGAGACAGTGAGATCGGCGGCGGCGGCGTGCCAGCTCGGCAGCAGGCCACACAGGCCGAGGAGGAGCGCGCGCCAGCTCGGATGTTTCAAGGTCGAGGGCCGGGTTCGGTCACGGAGACCGAAATGTACAAGCCGCTATAGGCGCACATCGCCGAGCAACTCGTAGTAGAGCGCGCGGTGGGTTTTAAAGAAAAGGCTCGGATAGAGCATCGGCTCACGCAGCACGCCATCGGCCACCAGTTGCAACACGATCAGAAGACGGCCGATGCGGCCATTGCCGTCGAGGAAGGGGTGGATGGTCTCGAACTGCACGTGCGCCAGCGCGGCCTTCACGAGAGGCGAGGTCGGTTCGGGATCGTCGTGCAGGAAGCGCTCGAACTGGTCCAGGCACTCGGCCAGCTTGTCGGCAGGCGGCGGCACGAACACCGCGTTGCAGGGCCGGGTGCCGCCGATCCAAACCTGCGAGCAGCGAAAGTCGCCCGGCGCCTTGCCGCGCCCGCGCGGATGGTCGAGCAGCTCGCCGTGCATCTCGCGCAACAAGCGCAGGCTGAGCGGAAAACCGCCGCGAAGGCGGTTGAGGCCGTGGGCCATGGCGGCGACGCAGCGGCTGACTTCGCGCGCGTCCTCAATCGGCACGCCCGGCTGTTCATCCGCCTCGAAGAGCAGCAAATCGGCGAGCGACGATTGCGTGCCTTCGATCTGCGACGAGAGAACCGCCTCCTGGCGCACGAAGCTGTAGAGCAGCAATTCGGCGTTGGGCAGGAGGGCGGAAACGGCATCGAGCCGCCCGATGGCGACGAGGGCGTCGTCGAACTTGCGGCGCAGCGCCGGTGACCACTCGAGCGGGGGCTTCGGCGGCAAGGGTGCAGGAACGAAGGCCCGAAACGATTCGCCTTGCGTGGTAACGACGATGGAGCGGCCAGGCGGTGGGCGTTTCATGAGCGGCGCAGGTTGAAACAAGCAGCGCCTTTATTTTAGCCTTGTCGATTTAACTAAAACAACATGCCTGTCGCCCCCTCGATCACTCCACCGCCTTCACCATGTCCTCCACCACCTTTTTCGCGTCACCGAACACCATCATCGTCTTGTCCATGTAGAACAACTCGTTGTCCAGCCCAGCGTAGCCGGCCGCCATCGAACGCTTGTTAACGATCACGGTCTTGGCCTTGTAGGCCTCCAGGATGGGCATGCCGTAGATCGCCGTGCCCTTGGTCAGGGCGGCCGGGTTCACCACGTCGTTGGCGCCCAGGATGATGGCCACGTCGGCCTGCGCGAACTCGCCGTTGATGTCTTCCATCTCGAACACCTGGTCGTAAGGCACCTCGGCCTCGGCCAGCAGCACGTTCATGTGGCCCGGCATGCGCCCGGCCACCGGGTGGATCGCGTACTTGACCTTCACGCCCTTGTGCGTGAGCTTCTCGGCGAGCTCGTTGACCGCGTGCTGGGCGCGCGCCACCGCCAGGCCGTAGCCCGGCACGATGATCACGGTTTCCGCGTTGCTGAGCATGTAGGCGGCGTCGTCGGCGCTGCCGCTCTTGACCGGCCGCGCCTCCCCCGTGCCCGCCGCAGCGGCCGTCGCGTCGCCCCCGAACCCGCCCAGGATCACGTTGAAGAACGAGCGGTTCATCGCCTTGCACATGATGTAACTCAGGATCGCTCCCGAGCTGCCCACCAGCGAGCCGGCGATGATCAGCATGCTGTTGTTGAGCGAAAAACCGATGCCCGCCGCCGCCCAGCCCGAGTAGCTGTTGAGCATGCTCACCACCACCGGCATGTCCGCCCCGCCGATGGGAATGATGATCAGCACGCCCATCACGAAGGCCAGCAGCAGCATCGCGAAGAAGGCCGTCCAGTTCTCGGTAAAGGTGAAGATCAGGCCCAGCGCCAACATCGCCAACCCGAGGATCAGGTTGAGCTTGTGCTGCCCGTCGAAGCTGACCGGCGCGCCCTGGAACAGCCGGAACTTGTACTTGCCCGACAGCTTGCCGAAAGCGATGACCGAGCCGCTGAAGGTGACGGCACCGATGGCCGCGCCCAGAAACAGCTCCAGCCGGTTGCCGGCAGGAATGGGCTCGCCCTGCACCACGATGCCGAAGGCATAAGGCTCGGCCACCGCGGCGATGGCGATGAACACCGCCGCCAGGCCGATCATGCTGTGCATGAAGGCAACCAGCTCCGGCATCTTGGTCATCTCGACCCGCTTGGCCATGAGCGTGCCAGCGGCGCCGCCGACGACGAGCGCGGCCAGCACATAGCCCAGCCCCGAGGCGGCGCTCTGCCCGGCCTGGCCGGCCAGGGTGACGATCAGCGCAGCCGTGGTGAGGATGGCGATGGCCATGCCGGCCATGCCGAAGACGTTGCCGCGGATCGATGTGGTCGGGTGCGACAGGCCCTTGAGCGCCTGAATGAAGCAGATGCTGGCCACCAGATAGAGCAGCGTGACGAGATTCAGGCTCATTGCGTGCCTTCCTTCGCCACGGCGATCTTCCTGTCCTTTTTCTTGAACATTTCCAGCATTCGCCGCGTCACCAGAAAGCCGCCGAAGACGTTGACCGCCGCCAGCGCCACCGCCAGCACGCCCATGGTCTTGCCCAGGCCGGTGACGGTGAGCGCGGCAGCGAGCATGGCGCCGACGATGACGATGGCCGAGATGGCGTTGGTCACCGCCATCAAAGGCGTGTGAAGCGCCGGGGTGACGGTCCACACCACGTGGTAGCCGACGTAGATGGCGAGCACGAAGATGATGAGATTGAGGATGGTCGGGGAGATGAGGTCCATGGTCCGGCTCCGGTCAGTTGCGCAGCAGTTGACCGCCCTGGCACATCAGGCAGGCCTTGACGATGTCGTCTTCGAGGTCGATCTTGAGCGCCGCGGCGTCCTTCTCGAGCACGAGCTTGAGGAAGTCGAGCACGTTGCGCGCGTAGAGCGCGCTCGCGTCGGCCCCGACCAGCGCCGGCAGGTTCGTCTCGCCGACCAGGGTGACGCCGTGCTTGATGACGGTCTTGTCGGCCTCGGTGAGCGGGCAGTTGCCCCCGATGCCATCTGCTGCCTTGCCGGCCGCCAGATCGACCAGCACGGAGCCGGGCTTCATGGCCTTGACCATGTCCTCGGTCACCAGCGTCGGCGCGGCGCGCCCGGGGATCAGCGCGGTGGCGATGACGATGTCGGCGGCGGCCACGCGCTTGGCCACCTCGACCTTCTGGCGCTCCAGCCAGCTCGGCGGCATCGGCTTGGCGTAGCCGCCCACGCCCTCGGCGGCCTCCTTTTCCTCGGGCGTCTCGTAAGGCACGTCGATGAATTTCGCGCCGAGCGACTCGACCTGCTCCTTCACCGACGGCCGCACGTCGCTGGCCTCGATCACCGCACCCAGCCGCTTGGCGGTGGCAATGGCCTGCAGGCCCGCCACACCCACGCCGAGAATGACCACGCGCGCCGCCTTTACCGTGCCGGCCGCGGTCATCAGCATGGGAAAGAAGCGCTGGTATTTGTCTGCCGCGACCATCACGGCCTTGTAGCCGGCAATGTTTGCCTGCGAGGACAGCACGTCCATGCTCTGGGCACGCGTGGTGCGTGGCGCGGCTTCGAGCGCGAAGGCGGTGAGGTGGGCATCGGCCAGCAACTGCAGACCGAGGCGGTCGAAGGGATTGAGCATGCCGACCAGCGCCGCGCCGGGCTTCATTTGCGTGCGTTCGGTGTCCGAGGGCGAGCGCAGCTTGAGCACCAGTTCGCAGCCCAGGGCGGTGGCCGCATCGACGATCTCCGCGCCGGCCGCCGTGTAGGCCTCGTCGGTCACGCTGGCTGCGACGCCGGCGCCCGACTGCACGGCGAGCGTGTGGCCCTGCGCCTTGAGCTTCTTGACGGTCTCGGGGGTGACGGCGACGCGGGTCTCGCCCGCCGCCGTCTCGCGCGGGATGCCGATGCGCATGAGCTCTCCTGTCGGTCTGTTCGTTCGGAGGCGGAGCTTACACAATCGACAAGCGCGTAATCGACCGTCGCGTGCCGATACGATCGCGCATGAGACAACGATGGAAACCCGCGGTGACCGTGGCGGCGGTGATCGAGCAGGACGGCCGCTTCCTGCTGGTGGAAGAAGAAACGCCCGAGGGCCTGCGCCTGAATCAGCCGGCCGGGCACCTCGACCCGGGCGAGTCGCTGCTCGAGGCGGTGGTGCGCGAGGTGCTGGAGGAAACCGCCTGCGTCTTCACGCCGACGGCGCTGCTCGGCATTTACATGTCGCGCTTTATCCGAAGTGCGCGCAAGCAGGACGTGACGTACCTGCGCTTCAGCTACTGCGGCACGGTCTCGGCGCGCGAGCCCGGCCGCCGGCTCGACCACGGCATCGTGCGCACGGTGTGGATGACGCCCGACGAAATCCGTGCGGCGAGCGATCGCCACCGCAGCCCGGCGCTGCAGAAAAACGTCGATGACTTCCTGGCCGGCGTGCGCCATCCGGTCTCGGCGGTCTACACCGACCCCGGTCTTTACGACCCGGTGGAAAAATCCTGAGCATGAAGGTGACGAGTGGCAAGACGCGGGTGGTGGTGGGCCTGAGCGGCGGCGTCGACTCGGCGGTAAGCGCCTGGCTGCTCAAGGAGCAGGGCTTCGAGGTGGTGGGCCTGTTCATGAAGAACTGGGAGGACGATGACGACGACGAGCACTGCACCTCGCGCCAGGACTTCCTCGATGCCGCCAGCGTGGCCGACGTTCTCGGCATCGAGATCGAGCACGTGAACTTCGCAGCCGAATACAAGGACCGCGTGTTCGCCGAGTTCCTGCGCGAGTACGAGGCCGGCCGCACGCCCAACCCCGACGTGCTGTGCAACGCCGAGATCAAGTTCAAGGCTTTCCTCGATCACGCGATGCGGCTGGGCGCCGAGAAGATGGCAACAGGTCACTACGCAAGAGTTCGCGAACGCGACGATGCGTTCGAATTGCTCAAGGGCCTGGACGCAAGCAAGGACCAGAGCTATTTCCTGCACCGCCTCACCCAGACGCAGCTTGCGCACACACTGTTTCCGGTGGGTGAGTTGCCCAAGACCGAGGTGCGGCGGCTGGCGGCGCAGATCGGTCTGGCCAACGCCGCCAAGAAGGATTCGACTGGCATCTGCTTCATCGGCGAGCGGCCCTTTCGCGAGTTCCTGGGCCGCTACCTCGCCAACACGCCGGGCCCGATCAAGGATGAACGCGGCCGCACGATCGGCGAGCATGTCGGCCTGTCTTTCTACACGCTGGGGCAACGCAAGGGCATCGGCATCGGTGGCGTCAAGCCGCGCGGTGCACCGCGCGGCGGCGGCGAGCATGCGCCCTGGTTCGTGGCGCGCAAGGACCTGCCGGCCAACACGCTGTGGATCGTGCAGGGGCATGACCACCCCTGGCTGCAGTCCGACCGGCTCGAGGCCGCGGACGCCAGCTGGATCGCCGGCCGTCCGCCCGCTGCGGGGCCGCTGGCGGCGAAGACGCGCTACCGCCAGGCCGACTCGGCCTGCACGCTGGCGCCAGCGGACGACGACCGCTTCACGCTCGAGTTCACCGAGCCGCAATGGGCGGTCACGCCGGGCCAGTCGGCGGTGCTCTACGACGGCGAAATCTGCCTGGGCGGGGGCGTGATCTCTACGGCAGCGGCCAATCCGGCTTCTTGACGGCTTGACGGCCACTTTCGCTCCAGCCGCCGGTAGCGCTCCGGGATCGCAAACAGGCCGAAGCCGCCCGTGCCCGGATGCGACGGGATAGCCTGGGCCGTGACGGCGTGTCTAAAGCAAGGCAGCGCAGCCTTCAGCGCGGGCGAGCCAGATTGAGCGTCCAGTAGGTGCCGTACCGGCTGCTGCTGTTGCGAACGCAGGCCAGGCCGGCATCGCGGTAGCTGGCCGCCATGATGTTCGCGCAATGGTCCGGGCTCAGCATCCAGCCGTCGACGACGGAGCGCACCGAGCGCTGCCCGGCGGCGATGTTTTCCGCCGCACCGCCCCACACGTAGCCGGCGGCGGTGATCCGTTTGGAGAAGCTGCTGCCGTCGGAGCCCGTGTGCGAGAAAAAATTGCGGGTGGCCATGTCTTTCGAATGCCCGTAGGCTGCGCTGGCAAGCGCACCGTTCCAGCGCAGCGCCGAAGCGGCGGCGAACTGGCCGCGCCCACCGCAACTCGCTCCGGCCGCGCGTCGCGCGTTGATGAGCCGCATCGCCTCGGCCTGAAAGTCGGGCAGGCCGCACGTGGCATCGGTGCCGCTGGGGGCGGCCAGGATGGCGGCGGTGCTGTCCTCGGGAACCGGCACCTCGGCAGCGGCGGCGGGGGCTTCCTCTGCTTGCGGTGACGACGTGGAGGACGTGGCGTGGGCTTCTTCTCCATCACCGCCACCGCCGCCGCCGCAGCCCTGCAGGATCAGCAACAGGCCGAGCACGGCAAGGGCGAGGGGGGACTTGTGCTTTTGCATGGGACTACGACAGAAGTGACGGAAGCAGCGAGCATCCCCCGCCGGCCCCGCGTCAGGGATGACGAAGTGCAACCCCGGCGGCCGGCTTGTGACACGCTGCTTCCGCGGTCCGCCCGCTTCAGGCCGCATGCGGCGGCTCCAGCGCCGACAGCAGCGCCGCCGCGACGATCAGCGCACCGCCGAGCAGCATGTGCGGCGTCACGACCTCCTTGCCCAGCCACACGGCGGAGGCTGCGGCGAACACCACTTCGGTCAGCATCACCACCGCCGTGACATTCGCACGCAGCCGCGTGGCACCGTACTGCAGCGCCAGGTTGGCAATCAGGAAGCCGCCCGTCAATGCGAGCGCAACCCCCACCCAGGCCGTGCGCGGCGCAGGGGGCAGCGGCACGGCACCGGCAGCGCTGAGCACGGCAGCGAGCAGGCCGGCCACCAGCACTCCGCCGAGGAACATGGCCAGCGCACGTGCCTCCTGCGGCCGGTGCGCTTCGCGCCGCAGCATCACGTTGTTGAGCGCGAAGAAGAAACCGCCGGCAATGCCCAGAAAATCCGCCAGACCCGACGGCCAGGGCCAGCCGGCGCCGGGCGCCTTGAGCACGATGGCCGCGCCCGCCAGCGCCAGCGACATGCGCAGCGCCGCCCAGCGATTGAGCCTTTCCCTCAGCAGCAGCCGGGCGAGCAGAACCGTCCACAGCGGCATCAGATAGAAGAGCAGCACCACGCGCACCACGTCGCCGATGCTCACGGCCCAGTTGAAGGCCGCGTTGGTGCTGCCGGCTGCCAGCACCAGCACCCACAGGACAGGCGCGCGCCACACTTGGCCGAAAGCCTGCGGCCAGCGCGCGCCGATCACCATCACGGCGACCGCATAGACCAGCGCCGTGGCCCACAGCGGGTGCAGGCCGTGCGCCTGCAGGAAGCGAAGCGGCCACCACGACACGCCCCACACGAAGGCGTTCAAGGTGAGCGCCAGCACGGCCAGCCCCGGCGCCGACGCGGCACCCGGCAGGAGTCGGGCATTCATGGCGTGCTCCGGCCGAGGATCGCGGCCCGCAACGACCGTGCTCGACCGGTATTGCGCAATGCCGAAGAGCGTCGCAGCGCGTTCAACGGACAGGCACGTCGATCAGTGCGGATCGCGCCGCGCAATGTCGAGCAGGTGATCGACTTCGGCCCGGTAACGCACCCGGTTGTCGCGATGCCAGCGCTGGATCAGCCACATCACGCCGGCCACGAGGATGCCGAAGATGGTGATGGCGCCGAAGGCCGACAGGCCGAAGCGCGTCATCCCTGTATAGAAAGCGCCCAAGCCGAGGATGCAGGCCTGCTCGTTGAAGTTCTGCACGGCGATCGAGCGGCCGGCGCCCATCAGGTTGTGGCCGCGGTGCTGCAGCAGCGCGTTCATCGGCACCACCAAAAAGCCTCCAAGCCCGCCGAGCACGATCAGGAAGGGCGCGGCGACCCAGACGTTGTCGATGAAGTTCATGGCGATGATGAGCACGCCCATCGCGATGCCCAGCGGGATCACGCTGGTGGCCTGATCCAGCCGCATGCGCACCGAGGCCAGGATCGCGCCGAACGCGGTGCCGATGGCGACCACGCCCACCAGCGACGAAGCCTGCGTCGTGCCGTAGCCGAGCGCCGCCGCGCCCCATGCCAGAACGATGTAGCGCAGGTTCCCCGACACGCCCCAGAACAGCGTGGTCGTTGCCAGTGAAATCTGCCCCAGCTTGTCGCCCCACAGGCGCGCGTTGCAGCGCGAGAAATCGCGGACCAGGCCGGGCACGCTGTGCGCGAAGGGCTGCAGCGGTGCCTCGGTGCGCGGGATGTAGAGATTGAAGACGGCCGCGACGACATACAGCAAGGCCAGCGCCACGATCGCCACGTCGATGACCGACGCGTCCGGCATGGTCAGGCTCGTGATGAACTCGGCGCACTGATACAGCGGGGCGGCCACGGCGAGCACCGCGAACAGCAACACGTCGCCGAGCGAGTCGAGGTTTGTCGCTGCCGCCAGCAGACTGAAATCGGTCAGCCGCTCGGTGAGGTTGAGCGAGACCAGTTGCCCGCCCAGCACCACGCCCAGGATGATCGAGCCGATGGTCAGGCCTTCGATCCAGCCGTTGGCCTTGACCAGTTGCGAAGGCGGCAACAGCTCGGTGAGGATGCCGTACTTGGCCGGCGAGTAGGCAGCAGCACCGAGGCCGACGATGGCGTAGGAGATCAGCGGATGGCTGCCGAACAGCATCATCATGCAGCCGACCACCTTGACCAGATTGGCGACGAACATCACCCGGCCCTTGGGCACCGCGTCGGCGAAGGCGCCGACGAAGGGCGCCAGCACCACGTAGAACAGCGCGAACATCGGCACCAGCGCGGCGCGTTGCCATTCGGGTTGGCCTGAAGTCCTGAGCAGCTCCACCGCGGCAACGAACAGTGCGTTGTCGGCCAGCGAGCTGAAGAACTGCGCCGACATGATGGTGTAGAAGCCTTTTTTCATGCGCCTTTCTGCACCTGCTCGAGCGGTCGGCCGGCCCGGCAGCACGCTGGGCGAGCGCTGCATGCCGGGTCGGCGCGGGTTATAGCATGGGGGTTGCGGCCGAACCGTTTTTCATATTCGTCTGACGCACCATGCCCCGACCGATCGAAGCGCTGATCCACACCGACGCCCTGGCTCACAACCTGGCGCGCGCGCGCGCCGAGCTGGCCGGTGCGCGGCTGTGGGCGGTGGTCAAGGCCAACGCCTATGGCCACGGCATCGCACGCGCGTATGCGGGCCTGCGCGCGGCCGACGGCTTCGCGCTGCTCGATCTGGCCGAAGCCCGGACCCTGCGCGAGCTGGGCTGGCGGGGCCCGATCCTGCTGCTCGAAGGTGCCTTCGAGCCGCGCGACCTGGAACTGTGCTCGCGCCTGGGCCTGTGGCACACGGTGCACTGCGAGGCGCAGATCGACTGGCTGGCGATGCACAAGACCAAGGCGCCGCACCGCGTCTTCCTCAAACTCAACAGCGGCATGAACCGGCTCGGCTTCACGCCGCAGGCCTTTCGCTCGGCCTGGACGCGGCTGGAGGCCTTGCCGCAAGTGGACGAGGTGTCGCTGATGACGCACTTCTCCGACGCGGATGCCAATGCGAACACCGACGCCTCGACGCCCGGTGCGCGCGCCATCGACCGCCAGTTGCAGGTCTTCACCGAGACGACGCGCGATCTGCCCGGCGAGCGCAGCCTAGCCAACAGCGCCGCGACGCTGCGCCACGCCAGCGATGCGCAGGTGCGCGCCGACTGGGTTCGCGCCGGCATCCTGCTCTACGGCTCGGCGCCCGACTTTCCTTCCCATGACATCGGGCACTGGGATCTGCAGCCGACGATGACGCTGCGCTCGAAACTCATCGCCGTGCAGCAGTTGCAGCCCGGAGACACCGTCGGCTACGGCAGCCGCTACACGGCCCATGCTCCCATGCGCATCGGCGTGGTCGCCTGCGGCTATGCCGACGGCTATCCGCGCCACGCGCCGGGCACGCACGAGCACGGCACGCCGGTGCTGGTTGAGGGCGTGCGCACGCGGCTGGTCGGGCGGGTCTCGATGGACATGGTGACAGTCGACCTGACGCCGGTGCCGCACGCCGGGCCGGGCAGCGAGGTCACGCTGTGGGGTCGGGGCCCGCCGGTGGACGGCAGGGTGAGCCTGCTGCCGATCGACGAGGTGGCGCATGCCGCCGGCACCCTCGGCTACGAGCTGATGTGTGCATTGGCGGCACGCGTGCCGGTGCGCACGGTCGGTGAGGCGGCGTGGGCGGCTGACTCGCCGCCGCCATAGCCTCGGCAGATCGACCGCTGCGGAGGCGTATGCCGATGGGCTCGACCTTCGCGCCCGAGGCCGCAGCGGTTCGCCGCGTCACACTCCGTCGGCCTTGCGCTCACTATGATGGAGCGGATACTTCCATTTCTCGCAAGGAGCACCACATGGGCATCATTTCCACCATCTTCGTCGGGCTGATCGTCGGCGCCCTCGCGCGTCTTCTGATGCCGGGCGACCAGAAGATGGGCTGGATCCTGACCTGCCTGCTCGGCATCGCCGGCGCCTTCGTCGCCGGTTACGTCGGCCAGGCGATGGGCTGGTACCAGGTCGGCGAGCCGGTGGGCTGGATCGCCTCGATCGTCGGTGCCTTCCTGTTGCTGTTCGTCTTCGAAAAAGTGCGCGGCTCCAGCAAGAGTTAGCCATGCGGCCCGAACACGCCCCACCCCGTGCTGCCACCGGCGTGAATGCGGTCGAGCGCGATTGCCGGCGGCTGGTGCGGCGCCAAGCGCTCAAGGCGGCCGGCGTGTCGGCCTTGCCAGTGGCGGGCGTGGATCTGTTCATCAACGGCAAGCTGCTCGCGTCCACCATCGAGCAGATCAGCGCCGCCCATGGTCTGGCACCGGGCCAGCTTGCCCAATTGCCGGCCACGCTGCGCAACCAGGTCGACGATCTGACGCAGGAAGTCGGCAGCTACCTGATCGGCCGCGTCATCACGCAAGGCGCTCTGTTCACGGCGCTGCGGGCGATTGGCCTGCGCGTGGGCGCGCAACAGGCCGCCAAGCTGGCGCCCATTGCGGGGCTGGCGGCATCGGCGGCGCTCTCGGGCTGGATGTTCAAGCGCCTGTGCGACCGCCACATCGCCCAGTGCCAGCAAGTTCGCGCGGCGTTGCCGCAGCTGCCGGCCCCCGCCCCGGTGCTCGCGCTCGCGCCGCCAGTGCCGGGGTGAGTCCGGCGCCGGGCCGCCAGCCGAGCCCCGCCCCCTCCGGCGGCACGAGCGCAGCGACGCGGGGGTCGTCATGAGCCTCGGCGAACGCCTGCGCATCCTGCTCGAACGGGAGGCCGAGTTCAGCGCGGTGCGGGCGCAGGGAGCGGGCGGGCAGAACGTCAACAAGGTATCGAGCGCGGTGCACTTGCGCTTCGACGTGCCGGCCTCGAGCTTGCCCGAGGCGCACAAGGCGCGGCTGCTGGCGATTCGCGATCAGCGCCTGAGCGGTGATGGCGTGATCGTCATCAAGGCGCAGGAAGAACGCACGCAGGCGCGCAACCGGGCCGACGCGCTGCAGCGCCTGCTCGAGCTGGTGCTCAGCGTGGCCACGCCGCCCAAGAAGCGCGTGCCCACCAAGCCGACCTACGGCTCGCGGCAGCGCCGGCTCGAAGGCAAGAGCGCGCGCAGCGAGGTCAAGAGCCAGCGCGGCAAGGTCACGGACCGCTGAGCCTTGTCTTCGCGCGGACGGTTTGCGTTGCGCCGGTCCGCGGCTGCGCCTTTGCGATAGCAACGGCTCCCGCGATCGCGCCGTCTTCAGTGCTGCAGGCCGGCGGCGACAATGCCGCATGGCCAAGGAAAAGACGATCTACACGTGCACTGAATGCGGCGGCAGCAGCCCAAAGTGGCTGGGCAAGTGCCCCGCATGCAATGCCTGGAACACCCTAGAAGAAGGCGTGGCCGAGCCGGCCTCGGCGACGAAGCACCGCTTCCAGTCGCTCGCAAAAAGCCTGCCGGTGGCCACGCTCAGCGAGATCGACGCGGCCGACATGGCCCGCACGCCTACCGGGATCGAGGAACTGGACCGCGTGCTCGGCGGCGGCATCGTCGCGGGCGGTGTGGTGCTGATCGGCGGCGACCCGGGCATCGGCAAGAGCACCCTGCTGCTGCAGGCCGCCGACGCGATGAGCACGCAGATGAAGGTGCTGTACGTCACGGGCGAGGAAAGCGGCGCGCAGATTGCGCTGCGCGCACGCCGGCTCGGCCTGGACGGCTCGCGCGTGCGCGTGCAGGCCGAGATTCAGCTCGAACGGATCCAGGCCACACTGGCCGCCGAGGAGCCGGCGTTCTGCGTGATCGACTCGATCCAGACGGTGTATTCCGACCAGCTCACCTCCGCACCCGGCTCGGTGGCGCAGGTGCGCGAATGCGCCGCACAGCTCACGCGCACCGCCAAGGCCAGCGGCACGACCATCGTGCTGGTCGGCCACGTCACCAAGGAAGGTGCGATCGCCGGGCCCCGCGTGCTCGAACACATCGTCGATACCGTGCTGTATTTCGAGGGCGACACGCACAGCAGCTTTCGGCTGGTGCGCGCGATCAAGAACCGCTTCGGCGCCGTCAACGAGATCGGCGTGTTCGCGATGACCGAGCGCGGCTTGAAAGGCGTGTCGAACCCGAGCGCCATTTTTCTCTCCACGCATGCCGAGCCGGTGCCCGGTTCGTGCGTGATGGTCACGCTCGAAGGCACGCGGCCGCTGCTGGTGGAGATTCAGGCCTTGGTCGACAGCGGCGGGCCGAGCCCGCGGCGGCTCTCGGTGGGGCTGGACCGTGATCGCCTGGCGATGCTCCTGGCCGTGTTGCACCGCCATGCCGGCATCGCCTGCATGGACCAGGACGTGTTCGTCAATGCGGTCGGCGGTGTGCGCATCACGGAGCCGGCCGCCGACCTGGCAGTGATGCTGGCGATCCAGAGCAGCCTGCGCGGCAAACCGCTGCCGCGCGGCTTTCTGGCTTTCGGCGAGGTCGGCCTGGCCGGCGAAGTGCGGCCTGCGCCGCGTGGGCAGGAGCGGCTCAAGGAGGCGGCCAAGCTCGGCTTCGGCGTCGCGGTGGTGCCCAAAGCCAATGCGCCGCGCAAGGCGGTCGAGGGCTTGACGATCCACGCGGTAGAACGCGTCGAGCAGGCCGTCGAGTTGCTGCGGGAGCTGGCATGAATTTTTCGAATGGCGAACGGCGGCGCCGCGGCCCGGTTCCACACGCACGCAAGGAGGCGCTTCGATGAGCGCCTGGGTCGGATGGGCCCTGGCCGTGGCCGCCGTCGCGGCGGGCTACGCCAGCTACGGCTGGCCGGGCGTTGCGCTGGCGGCCACGGTCATCGTGTTCTGGCTGCTGCTGCAATTCAGCCGAGCGCTGCGCACGATGCAGCGCGCCGGCCGCTCGCCGATCGGACAGGTCAAGAGCGCGGTCATGCTCAACACGAAACTGCGCCCCGGCATGACCATGCTCGATCTGCTGCCGATGGCGGGCAGCTTGGCCCAGCCGGTCGAGGGCGACGGAGGAACCTTCCGTTGGCGCGATGCGGGTGGCGTCAGCGTGAAGGTGGAGTTCGCGGGTGGACGGCTGCAGCGTTGGACGCTGGAGCGCGCGAGCGATTCGGATCCGACGGCCCCAGAAACGGAAAAGGCGCCTTGAGGCGCCTTCTCGTTCGGAAAGCCGGATCAGTCGCGGCGACGGCGCCGAGCCATGAAACCGACAAGACCCAGACCGGCGAGCATCAGGGCGTAGGTTTGCGGCTCGGGGATCGGAGTCATCGTTGGCACGCCGGGAACCTTGTCGCTGCCGCCATCGGCCAAGCCGCGAAAACGGGTCAGGAAACCGACGGCCCGATCTTCGTCACCTGCCGTGAAGAAATCGGTGGCGGCAAAGGTTCCGCCGCTGACATTGAACGTCCACGTCGCGGAATCGCCAATTTGAAGGCCGTCCATTGGGCTACCGCCGCCGTTGTAGTTATCACCGACGCCAACGCCGTACTCCAAGCCGTTGAAGGGCGAGGTATTGGGCGTTGTGAAGAATTGATTAAAAGTTGCCAAGGTGGTACTCGCGAACGTCACTGTCGCGGCATCCGGCGCGTTGAACGCGAATGCGGTCAAGAAACCGCCCACCGCCACCGGCGTAGTGTTCATCAAGTCGATGGTCAGAATGTTCGTCGCATCGTCGAAGCTCAATGAGCCGGAAAAATTGGATCCGGTCATCTCCTCGCTTTGCGATGGATCGCCGATCAGAGCGACGGTCGTTACGAGAGCCTGTGCCGAGGTCATACAGGCTATTGCCGCTGCAGCAGCCAGCCAATGCTTCATCATGTGTGTTCTCCCCTGGGTTAACGCCGAGTAGATTCTCGAACGTCCGTGCAGCGCCTCAGTGGGCCACCTTGCACGTTGAGACTTCGTCACCGCGTGCAGTTTTCACGTACACGCAGGCTAGGCCACGGCGTTCCGAGATGCAAGACGCAGCCTCCCACCTGATTCGGGGGTTCGCAAAGGGCCTCAAGAAGGCCGTCCTCGAACTAGCCGCTTGCCATGAGCAGTGGCCGGCGTGCGCCACCTAGAATCGCGAACTGCTGCTTTGCTTGATCGGAGAAGCTCGATGTCGATGGAAAACCGCGACGGCAAAATCTGGATGGATGGCGAGCTCGTCGAGTGGCGCGACGCGAAGATCCACGTGCTGAGCCACACGCTGCATTACGGCTGCGGCGCCTTCGAGGGCGTGCGCGCCTACGACACCGCGCGCGGGACCGCGATCTTCCGCCTGCAAGAGCACACCGAACGGCTCTTCAACAGCGCCAAGATCCTGCGCATGAAGATTCCGTTCACGCCTGAGCAGGTGATGGACGCGCAGCGCGCCGTCGTACGCGAGAACAAACTTCAGAGCTGCTACTTGCGCCCGCTCGCCTGGATCGGCTCCGAAAAACTCGGCGTCAGCCCCAAGGGCAACCGCATCCATCTGATGGTCGCCGCCTGGCCCTGGGGCGCCTACCTCGGTGAAGAAGGCATGGCGCGCGGCATCCGCGTCAAGACCTCGAGCTATACGCGCCACCACGTCAACATCACCATGACGCAGGCCAAGGCGGTGAGCAACTACACCAACTCCATCCTCGCCAACATGGAGGCCACCGACGATGGCTACGACGAAGCGCTGCTGCTCGACGCCTCGGGCTTCGTGAGCGAAGGCGCGGGCGAGAACCTGTTCGTGGTCAAGGGCAAGGTGATCTACACGCCCGATCTTTCGGCCGGCGCGCTCAATGGCATCACACGCAATACCGTGTTCGCGATCTGTGAAGACCTCGGACTCAAGCTCGTGGAAAAACGCATCACGCGCGACGAGGTCTACATCGCCGACGAAGCCTTCTTCACCGGCACCGCCGCCGAAGTCACGCCGATCCGCGAACTCGATCGCATCGAGATCGGCCTGGGTTCGCGCGGACCCATCACCGAAAAAATCCAGTCGGCTTTCTTCGACATCGTGAACGGCCGCAATCCGAAGTACGCCGAATGGCTGACCGCAGTTTGAGCCGCGCTGCCATGACGATAGAAGCCCCCGCCACCGTCGAAGTCACCAGCCGGGACCTGCAAGGCCCCGGCGTGGTGTTCTGCCCGAATCCGAAGATGCCGCTGTGGAGCACGCATCCGCGGGTGTTCATCGACGTGGCGTCGCACGGCGAAGGCAAGTGCCCGTACTGCGGGACGCTCTATCGGCTGAAGGCCGGCGAGGCGCCGCGCGCTCATTGAGGCGCGGCGTCGGCAAGGATCAGCGGGTATAGAAGACGTAGTCGGCCGAGTAGTCGACGATCTTCTTCTCACCCTTGTTGGCCGTCGCGCAGGCCGCCGCCGGCGCCACGCCGCCCTTTGTTTTCAGGCGCTGGATGGAGCTCACCTTGCTCATCGCGCCGCTGCCCATGGCACCCTCGGTCTTGACGAGTTGCAGCGGGATGTTGCCGCTCGCGTTGGGCGCTACCGCCACTTGCTTGCCGCCAATCTTCGAGCCGTCGGTCGACTGCCAGGTGGTCGGCGGGCCGAAGTACTTGCCGACTGCCTCGCCGCTGTCGTTCGTGAGCGTGGCCTCGGGGCCCACGAAGGCCCAGGCGTACTGGCCGGCCATGTCGCTCTTCTCGCGGCATTCATAGGTGATCCGGCCGTTGCGGGTCTGGGTCCACATCGCCTGCTTCTCGCCGGCCGGCGCGCGCACCGCTTCGGGCAGCGCCGTGTTGTCGACCATCGGGCTCTTCATCGACTGCGACGCGCAGGCGGTCAGCGTTACCAACACGGCAGCGCTCAGGATCAAGGGGTTCGTCGGACGCATGCTTCTTCTCCGTAGATGAGGGATCAGTCGATCAGGAAGAACCTGATGGGCTGCCTTCACTACGGGCGCAATCTCGATCCGGATGCAGCGCGTTTCAGATGTCGAGCTTGCCGACCGAGACGATCGGGCCGGTCGGCGCGCCCGTCGGCGAGCCGCCGCTCGGCTCGATGCTCACGGCGAATGCGGCCGTGTTGTCGAGCAGTTGTGCGCGCAGCACCGTCGTGGCCTGTTCGGCCGAGACCAGGCCCAGCGAACGCGGCGCGCCGGTGCCGGGCACCGACCACAGCTCGAGCGCGCGGCCGGCGTCGAGCGTCACCGGGCCGACAGGCCGGAGCACCAACGCGCGGCCGTCCGGCGTCACGCTGGCCACGAAGCTGGCCGGCTGCACGCCCACCGCGTCGGCATTGGCGTTCAGCACGATGACGATCGGCGGCGCAACCGGCGGTGGTTGAGACACCACCAGCGCCAGGCTCAGCGCCGCGACGGTCGCGAAGGCCGTCAGTCCTTGCCACACGCCGAGCCGCCGCCACCAACTGCCGGGCGCATTGGCGCGTTCGGTGCCGAACAGGTTGCGCTCGAGCCGCGTCCACACGGCGGCCGAGGGCTGCACCGGTGCGACGGCCTGCGCGAGCGGTGCCAGCCGCGCCTGCCATCCCGCCACGGCGCTGCGCAGCGTTGCGTGCGCCGGCAGCAGCGCTTCGAAGCGCCGGCGCGCGCGGCCGCGCAAGGTGCCGAGCGTGTACTCGGCCGCAAGGCGGTCGGCGAGGGCGGGGCGGGCGTAATCCACGAAGTGCGCTCAGGTCACGCCGCGCTCGCGCTGCACGTGTTCGAGACAGCCCTTGAGCGCGATCAGTGCGCGCCGCACCCAGCTCTTGACGGTGCCCAGCGGCTGACGCAGGTGCTCGGCCACTTCGGCATGCGAGAGGCCCTGGTAGAAGGCCAGCGCGAGGCTTTGCTGCTGCTCGCCGCTGAGCGCGGCCATGCAGCCGCGCAAGGCCTGCGCGTCGGCAGCCTGTCCCAACAGTTCGAGCGGCCCGGCGTTGGCCGAGGCGAGGTCGTTCAGCATGTCGTTCTCGTCATCGTCGCCGCTGCCCGACAGGCTCACAGTGCGTGGATCGCTCTGGCGGCGGCGCAGGCTGTCGATGGCCCGGTTGCGGGCCACGCTGGTCAGCCAGGTCATCGGCTGGCTCAGGCTGGCGTCGAAACCCTGCGCGGCGCGCCAGACGTTCACGTACACCTCTTGCAGCACGTCTTCGGCCTGGGCCCGGTCTCTCTGGATACGCAGCACCACGCCGAGCAGATGCGCGCTGGTCTGCTGGTAAAGCGTGGCAAAAGCCGCACGGTCGCCGAGCGCAATGCGTGACAACAGCGCGGCGAGATCGCGGCTGCGTTCGGTCCAGTCTTTCGGGTCGGTGGCCATGAGCGATTCGGGTTCGCGGCATTCTAGGGGCGCTTCGTACAATGCCCGCGCCATGCGGCGCTTGCCACGCCGTCGCCACTGCCGCGGTGGCCGTTCGCAAATTTCGAGGTCTCATGCCGTCCAAACCGAAAGCCCCGCCGTCCTCGCCCGACGACATCGAAGCGCAGTTCTACGAAGCGCTGCAGCAGGCCGACGTCGACAAGCTCATGGCCGTGTGGTCCGACGATGAGGACATCGCCTGCGTGCATCCGGGCGGGCCGCGCATGCTGGGTGCGGGCGCCATCCGGGCGGCCTTCGAGGCGATCTTCGCGAGTGGCGCCATCGACGTGCGGCCCGACAAGGTGCGCCGCCTGCAGGCCCATTCCAGCGCGATCCACCATGTGCTCGAACGCGTGCAGGTGCGTAGCGACGAAGGCGTGCAGACAGCGTTCGCGATCGTCACCAATGCCTACGTGCTGACTGCGCAGGGCTGGCGCATGGTGCTGCACCATGCCAGCCCCGGCATGGCGCGCGAACTGCAGGAAATCTCGGAAGCGCCGTCGACTCTGCATTGAACTGAAAAGAGCGCCGCCCGCGCATGTCGACCGCCCTCGAGCTTGCCGCCGCTTCGCCCGGACCCTACGTGGCGCCGTGGTGGCTGCCCGGCGGTAACGCACAAACGATCTGGCCGGCGCTGCTGGGGCGCGGCTTCGACGGTGCGGCGTCGCGCTTCGAGCGCGAACGCTGGGCCACGCCGGACGGCGACTTCATCGACGTCGATTTCCTCGCGGCGAACAACGTGCCGAACGATCCGAACGCCCCCCTGCTGGTGCTGTTCCACGGTCTCGAGGGCTCTTCGCGCAGCCACTACGCGCAGGCTTTCGTGCACTGGGCCAGCCAGCAGGGCTGGCAGTTCGCGCTGCCGCACTTTCGCGGCTGCTCGGGCGAGCTGAACCTAGCGCCGCGCGCCTACCACTCCGGCGACTTCGAAGAGGTCGGCTGGATCCTTGCCCGGCTGCGGGCTCGCGTGCACCAGCCACTGCTGGCGGTGGGCGTCTCGCTCGGCGGCAACGCGCTGCTGCGCTGGGCCGAGGAAGCCGAAGGCAGCGCAGCGGCGGTGGTGCGGGCGATGGCGGCGGTTTCCGCGCCGATCGATCTCGCCGCAGGCGGCCACGCCATCGCGCGCGGCTTCAATCGGCAGGTCTACAACCGCATGTTCCTGCGCTCGATGAAACCCAAGGCGCTGGCCAAGCTGGTCCAGCACCCCGGCCTGTTCGATCGCGAGCGTTTGCTTGCCGCCGCTGACCTCTACGCCTTCGACGATGTGTTCACTGCGCCGCTGCACGGCTTCAAAGGGACCGACGACTACTGGGCTCGGGGTTCGGCCAAGCCGCATCTCGCTCGCATCCGCATTCCCACGCTGGTGCTCAACGCGCGCAACGATCCGTTCGTGCCCGCGGCGAGCCTGCCGCAGCCGCGCGAAGTCGGCCGCCATGTCAGCTTGTGGCAACCGGCGCACGGCGGCCATGTCGGTTTTGCCACTGGGCCCTTCCCGGGCCGGCGGCTCGGCTTGCCCGAGGCGGTGATGGGGTGGCTGCAGGCGCACTGAGGCGTGGCGCGGCACCCATCGACAATTCCGCGATGGACGACATCGTCAAGGCGGCGCTCAAGAAATGGCCCAACGTGCCGGCCTGCCACGGCTGGCTGGGCCTGGACGCGCGCGGCGACTGGTACATGCGCGACGACCGTGTGCAGGCGGCGGGGCCGTTTCCGCAGGTCAAGGGCAGCCGGCTGCTGCATGAGAAGCTGGTCGACTTCATTCATCGCAACTACCTGCCCGATGAGCACGGCGCCTGGTTCTTCCAGAACGGGCCGCAACGCGTGTATGTCGAGCTGGAGGCCGCGCCGCTGGTGCTGGGCGTGCAGCGCGCTGCCGCCGGTTTTGTGCTGCACGCGCATACCGGCCGAGAGGCGGGGCCCGTGCGCAGCGCCTGGCTCGATGAGAACGGCCGCCTGTTCCTCGATACCGAGGCCGGCTTCGGTCTGGTGCGCTCGATGGACATGGACGCCGCCGCCGACGCGGTGACGAGCGGCGAGTGGCAACCGCAGACGGTTCGCTTCGAAGACCTGCCGGTGCGTTTCGGCTACCGGCTCAGTCCGCAGAGGACGTGAAAAAGCCGGCTTGCCGCCGGCTTTTCGGTGATCGGAGCCGCTGAGAGAGCCGGCTCTTGCAAACCAAGAACGCTTTTACTTGACGCTTTCCACCATGTAGGTCACCACCGCCCGCAAGTCGGCCTCGGTGGCAGCGGCCGCGCCCCCCTTGGGAGGCATGACCCCTTTGCCGTTGATCACGCTTTGCGTCAAGCCGTCGATGCCCAAGGCCAGGCGCGGGGCCCAGGCCGCCTTGTCGCCCAGCTTGGGAGCGTTCGCCACGCCGGCCGCATGGCACACCTGACAGGCCTGCGTGTAGATTGCCGGGACCTCGCCCGCCGCGGCGACGGTCGCGCCGGGCTCGGGCGGCGATTGCGCTGCCGCCGGTGCGGGTGCCGCTGGCACGGCTGCGGGCGGCGCAGTCGGCGCG
>NZ_JACDCW010000201.1 GCF_013817345.1 Methylibium sp. | reverse complement strand
GTAAGCGTCTGGCCAACCCCTTCTTGAGTTTGAGCGCGTAAGCGGCAACGATGGTGTCCACCAATGAATTTAGGTGGACACCATGAAAGAGTTCAGGAAGACACGTCGGCGCCATAGCGCCGAGCTCAAGGCGCAGGTACTGAGCGAATGTGCGCAGCCCGGCACGTCGGTGGCGAGCGTGGCGCTGTCGTACGGGATCAACGCCAACATCGTGCACAAGTGGCGTCGCCTTGCCGGCGCTGCTGCGTTGCCGGGTGCCACCTTCGTACCCGTGGCATTGCCTGCACCGACTTGTGCCGAGCCATCAGACATCCGCATGGAACTGCGCCGGGGCGCAGCAACCATGACGATCATCTGGCCCGTCGCCGCTGCTGCGGACTGCGCGGCCTGGATGCGCGAGCTGCTGCGGTGATCCGGGTGGAAGCCGTGTGGCTTGCCATCGATCCGCTGGACATGCGCTCGGGCAGCGAAGCGGCACTGGCCCGTGTGGTTCATGTCTTTGGTTCGGCCCGTCCGCACCACGCGTACCTGTTCGCCAACCGACGGGCCAACCGGATGAAGGTGCTCGTGCACGACGGCATCGGCGTGTGGCTGGCTGCGCGGCGGCTGAACCAGGGCAAGTTCGTCTGGCCCAAAGACGCATCAGGCACACTGGCCCTGACCCACGAGCAGCTAGACGCCCTCGTGCTGGGCCTGCCCTGGCAGCGTATCGGCGAAGCGGGCGTCATCACGGTGCTGTAGGCGGCGCAGCGCAATTGGCGAAACTGCCGATGCGCGAGCGCGCGCACGTCGGCATCATCACGCCTTGTGATTGACGAAGCACAAATCCACGAACTTGACGCGCAGCAACTGCGCGGGGTGGTGCGCACCCTGATCGCGCAGGCGGCTGGCAAGGATCGCGAGATCGCCTTCAAGCAGGCCTTCATCGACAAGCTTACCCACGAGATGGCGGTGCTCAAGCGGATGAAGTTCGCAGCGCAGTCCGAGGCGTACAACGCCGAACAAAAGAGCCTGCTGGAGGAAACCATCGACACCGATCTGGCCGCCCTGGCAGCCGAGATCGAGCAAGCAGAACCCTCGCCCAAAGCCAAGGACATCCAGCAAAAGCCCAAGCGCCAGTCGCTCCCGGAGAGTCTGCCGCGCCGGGAGATCCAGCACGAGCCTGAGAGCACCACATGCACCTGCGGCTGCCAGTTAAAGCGCATTGGCCAGGACATCGCCGAGAAGCTGGACTACCAGCCGGGCGTGTTCACGGTGGAGCGGCACATCCGCGGCAAGTGGGTCTGTGCGAAATGTGAAACACTCGTGCAGGCGAGCGTGCCGGCGCACATCATCGACAAGGGCATCCCCACCGCAGGCCTGCTGGCCCAAGTGCTGGTGGCCAAGTACGCCGATCACTTGCCGCTGTATCGCCAGGAGGGAATCTTTGCTCGCGCAGGGCTGGCGTTGCCGCGTTCGACGCTGGCCCAGTGGGTGGGGCAATGCGGTGTGCAGCTGCAGCCGCTGGCGGGTGCGCTGCGCGCCGAGCTGCTCAAGCACAGCGTGCTGCACGCCGATGAGACGCCGGTGGCCATGCTCAAGCCGGGCAATGGCAAGACCCACCGGGCCTACCTGTGGAGCTACTGCACCACGACTTACAACGAAACAAGGGCCGTGGTCTTTGACTTCGCCGACAGCCGAGCCGGCCAACATGCAAGAGATTTCCTGGGCCTGCCCGGCCGCGTCGGCGAACACGGCTGGCACGGCAGCTTGGTGTGCGATGACTTCAGCGGCTACAAGGCCTGCTTCGAGATGGGCGTGACCGAGGCCGGATGCCTGGCGCACGCAAGGCGCAAGTTCCACGAGCTGTGGGCCAATCACCAAAGCACCATCGGCGAGCGGGCGCTGAGATTCTTCATACAGCTGTATGACATCGAGCGCGAGGTCCGAGAATTGGATGCCGCCCACCGAAAACGAATACGACAGGAGCGAAGCCGGCCGGTGGCCGATGCGATGCACCTGTGGCTCACCGAGCAGCGCAAGAAGGTGCCCGAAGGCTCGGCCACGATCAAAGCCATCGACTACAGCCTGGGCAGATGGCAGGCGCTGACACGATACATCGACGACGGGGAACTGCCTGCTGACAACAATTGGGTGGAAAACCAGATCCGGCCGATTGCCATCGGGCGAAACAACTGGCTGTTCGCTGGATCACTGCGTGCCGGTCAACGCGCCGCTGCGGTGATGAGCCTGGTGCAATCAGCACGGCTCAATGGGCACGATCCGTACGCTTACCTGAAGGACGTCCTCGAGCGGCTGCCCACGCAGCCGGCCAGCCGTGTCGATGAACTGCTGCCGCATCGCTGGCAGTCAGCGCCCGTCACTACCTGACTCGTACGGCCGTCGTCAAGACGGGATCACCGCACGCTTAC
>NZ_JACDCW010000121.1 GCF_013817345.1 Methylibium sp. | reverse complement strand
CGCCACCAAAGAGCTTGCTCAGCACCGTGGTAATGGCCGCCGTCAGCGTGGTCTTGCCATGGTCAACGTGCCCAATGGTCCCAACGTTCACGTGGGGCTTGGTGCGTTCGAATTTGCTTTTTGCCATTTCAAAATCTCCGGATAAAGAACGGTGCCAGTGATCGGTTTAAGGTTTCCGGCGGAAGGCTTTTTCGTTCGCCACTGGCAGCGAACGGCGCCCCGCCGAAGACCGGCTCTTGAATGACTAGTTTGCTTGCCGCGCGACGAGACGACGATCACTTCCCTCGGGAAGTGATGATCGCGTCGGCCACGTTTCTCGGGGCCTCGCTGTAGTGCTTGAACTCCATCGTGTACGTGGCTCGGCCCTGCGACATCGAACGCAGGGTGGTCGAGTAGCCGAACATTTCGGACAGCGGCACCTCGGCCTTGATGACCTTGCCGCCACCGGGCATGTCGTCCATGCCCTGCACCATGCCGCGGCGTGACGACAGGTCACCCATCACCGAGCCGGCATAGTCTTCCGGCGTCTCCACTTCCACCGCCATCATCGGCTCGAGGATCACCGGACTGGCCTTGCGGCAGCCGTCCTTGAAGCCGAAGGACGCGGCCATCTTGAACGCGTTCTCGTTCGAGTCGACCTCGTGATAGGAGCCGAAAGTCAGCGTGACCTTGACGTCCACCACCGGATAGCCGGCCAGCACGCCGTTGGGCAACGAATCTTCCACGCCCTTCTTGACCGCAGGGATGAACTCCCGCGGCACCACGCCGCCCTTGATCGCGTCGACGAACTCGAAACCCTTGCCGGGCTCCTGCGGCTCGAGCTTCAGCACCACGTGACCGTACTGGCCCTTGCCGCCCGACTGGCGCACGAACTTGCCTTCGATGTCGGAGACCGCCTTGCGAATGGTCTCGCGGTAGGCGACCTGGGGCTTGCCGACGTTGGCTTCCACGCTGAACTCGCGCTTCATGCGGTCGACGATGATCTCCAGGTGCAGCTCGCCCATGCCGGAGATGATGGTCTGGCCGGACTCCTCGTCGGTCTTGACGCGGAACGACGGGTCTTCCTGCGCCAGGCGGCCCAGGGCGATGCCCATCTTCTCCTGATCGGCCTTGGTCTTGGGCTCCACGGCTTGCGAAATCACCGGCTCGGGGAAGATCATTTTTTCGAGCGTGATGATCGCCGTGGGATCGCACAGCGTCTCGCCCGTGGTCACTTCCTTGAGGCCCACGCAGGCGGCGATGTCGCCGGCCAGGATTTCCTTGATCTCTTCGCGCTGGTTGGCGTGCATCTGCAGGATGCGGCCGATGCGCTCCTTCTTGCCGCGAATCGGGTTGTAGACCGAGTCGCCCGACTTCAGCACGCCGGAATAGACGCGCACGAAAGTGAGCTGGCCGACATAGGGGTCGGTCATCAGCTTGAAAGCGAGCGCGGCGAACTTTTCGCTGTCGTCGGCACGGCGCACCACTTCCTTGTCGTCATCGTCGTGGCCCGGCACCGGCGGCACGTCGATCGGCGAAGGCATGAAGTCGATCACCGCGTCGAGCATGCGCTGCACGCCCTTGTTCTTGAACGCGCTGCCGCACAGCATCGGCTGGATTTCGGCAGCAATGGTGCGCAGACGCAGGCCCTGCTTGATCTCGTCTTCGGTCAGCTCGCCCGACTCGAGGTACTTGTTCATCAGCGCCTCGCTGGCCTCGGCAGCGGCCTCGACCATGTTCTCGCGCCACTTCTCGCACTCGGCCTGGAGCTCCGCGGGAATGTCGCGGTACTCGAACTTCATCCCCTGGCTGGCCTCGTCCCAGAAAATGGCCTTCATCTTGAGCAGGTCGACCACGCCCTTGAAGTTTTCCTCGGCGCCAATCGGCACGACGACGGGCACAGGGTTGGCCTTCAGGCGCGTCTTCATCTGGTCGTAGACCTTGAAGAAGTTCGCACCGGTGCGGTCCATCTTGTTGACGAACGCCAGGCGCGGCACCTTGTACTTGTTCGCCTGACGCCAGACGGTCTCCGACTGCGGCTGCACGCCGCCCACGGCGCAATAGACCATGCATGCGCCGTCGAGAACGCGCATCGAGCGCTCCACCTCGATGGTGAAGTCGACGTGCCCGGGGGTGTCGATGATGTTGATGCGGTGCTCGGGCAAAGTCAGGTCCATGCCCTTCCAGAAGCACGTGGTGGCGGCCGAGGTGATGGTGATGCCGCGCTCTTGCTCCTGCTCCATCCAGTCCATCGTCGCCGCACCGTCGTGCACCTCGCCGATCTTGTGGTTGACGCCGGTGTAGAACAGGATGCGCTCGGTGGTCGTGGTCTTGCCGGCATCGATGTGCGCAGAGATACCGATGTTGCGGTAGCGCTCGATGGGGGTCTTGCGGGCCATGGTCTCACTCCAAATACAAAGGCCGCCCCGCTGCGGATCGAAGATCGCGCCGGGCAGCCGGGGACGGGCGTTGAACGTCGGCGCAGAGCGCCGGTCGCCGAGGGTCAGAAGCGGAAGTGCGAGAACGCCTTGTTGGCCTCGGCCATGCGGTGCACTTCATCGCGCTTTTTCATCGCCCCGCCGCGGCCTTCGGAGGCCTCGAGCAATTCGTTGGCCAGACGTTGCGCCATCGACTTCTCGCTGCGCTTGCGGGCCGACTCCTTGAGCCAGCGCATGGCCAGCGCCATGCGACGTACGGGGCGAACTTCCACGGGAACCTGGTAGTTCGCACCACCGACACGGCGGGATTTAACCTCGACCATCGGCTTGACGTTGTTGATCGCGGTGAGGAACACCTCGAGCGGATCGCGCTGGGCCTTCTTCTCGACCTGCTCCAACGCGCCGTAGATGATGCGTTCGGCCACGGCTTTTTTGCCGGACTCCATCACCACGTTCATGAACTTCGAGAGATCGACGTTGCCGTATTTCGGGTCGGGCAGGATCTCGCGTTTGGGGACTTCGCGACGACGGGGCATTTCTCTTCCTTCTATGCTTCAGTCGGACCGGACTTCGCCCGGACCACGGACACCCCCACAGGGCATCCACTTACTCGGCGAGCGCAAAGCCCGCCGCGGACGGCGCGCACTCGGCGCGCCGATGAATGACGCCACGGAGGAACCGGGCGCCGGTCGGCTTCAGGGCCTTTCGGACCCGAAGGCCGCCTCAAGCCTTCTTGGGCCGCTTCGCGCCGTACTTCGAGCGCGACTGCTTGCGATCCTTCACGCCCTGCAGGTCGAGTGAGCCACGCACGATGTGGTAGCGCACGCCCGGGAGGTCCTTCACGCGGCCACCACGAACGAGGACCACGCTGTGCTCCTGCAGGTTATGGCCTTCGCCGCCGATGTACGAGATGACCTCGAAACCGTTGGTTAGGCGCACCTTGGCGACCTTGCGAAGCGCCGAGTTAGGCTTCTTCGGAGTGGTCGTGTAGACACGGGTGCACACGCCCCGACGCTGAGGACCGCCCTGCATGGCCGGCGACTTGGACTTCGTGACTTCGGTCTTGCGACCCTTGGTCACGAGCTGATTGATGGTTGGCATGGGTAACTTGTTCCCGTTTGAAGCTACTGTGACTCGGTATTCCGGGCACCGTGCTAGGTGGCTCGATCGGGTTGAACTCGAACCGAAAATCCCCAGGCGGCTTCGCCCGGATATCTCCGGCTGGTCGCCCAGCAAGAAGCGCAGCAGAGTCTACCGAAAAGCCGGTGAGTATATTCGGGCTGACCCTCAGCTGCAAGGTGACCGACCAGCATGCCCTTACCGACCGCCGTGCTCGACACCAACACCGTGCTCGATTGGCTGGTCTTTCGTGATCCGGCGACATCCCTCCTGGCTGAGCAAATCGAATCGGGTGCGCTCGTGTGGCGCACCACACCGGCGATGCGCCGGGAATTCGAGCAGGTGCTGCCGCGCGCGTGCTTCGCCCCCTGGCAGCCCGATGCCGCAGCCGTGGCCGCCACCTGGGACCGACTCGCAAGCACCGACTCCGAGGAGCCGCCAAGGGGCCTGCTCCTTTGTGGCGATCCGGATGACCAGGTCTTCATCGATCTGGCGATACACCGCGGCTGCACCTGGCTGATCAGCCGCGACAGGGCGCTGCTTCGGCTGGCCCGGCGCGCGGCGGCCTGGCGCGTCAGCGTGCTCACGCCGCGGTCGTGGCACACGCTGAACGCCCAGCTGCCTACTCCCAAAGCACCCGCTCAGGCATAAAAAAAGGCGGCCGAAGCCGCCCTCCGAACGAAGCCCCTCACCAGCCTCAGGCCAGCGGATCCTCGCCATTGCCGTCGGCCACCACCGGCTGCAACGAGGCCAGTTCCTCGGCCTCCTGCATCGCGATCGAGCGTCGCTCGGCGTCGTCCATCTCTTCCTTGACCTTGCGGGCCTGGTGGAAGGCGAGGCCGGTGCCGGCCGGGATCAGGCGACCGACGATCACGTTCTCCTTGAGACCGCGGAGTTCGTCGCGCTTGCCCATGATTGCCGCCTCGGTCAGCACCCGGGTCGTTTCCTGGAAGGAAGCGGCCGAGATGAACGAGTCGGTCGAGAGCGAGGCCTTGGTGATGCCCAACAGCACGTCGGCATGCGTGGCAGTCATCTTGCCCGCGGTGCGCAGCTTGTCGTTCGCATCCAGCAGGGACGCCCGCTCGACCTGTTCGCCCATGATGTAGTGGCTGTCGCCGGCGTTGGTGATCTGCACGCGGCGCAGCATCTGGCGAACGATCACCTCGATGTGCTTGTCGTTGATCTTCACGCCCTGCAGGCGATAGACGTCCTGCACCTCATCGACGATGTAGCGCGCCAGCTCCTCGATGCCCAGCAGGCGCAGGATGTCCTGCGGATCAGCCGGCCCGTCGACGATGGACTCGCCCTTGTTGACCACCTGGCCCTCGTGCACCAGGATGTTCTTCTCCTTAGGCACCAGCTCTTCGTACACCGTGCCTTCGGGGTCGGTGATCTGCAGGCGCACCTTACCTTTGGTCTCCTTGCCGAAGGACACCGTGCCGGTCATTTCGGCAAGCGCGCCCTTGTCCTTGGGCGTGCGGGCCTCGAACAGCTCGGCCACCCGCGGCAGGCCGCCGGTGATGTCGCGCGTCTTCTGGCCTTCGACCGGGATGCGCGCCAGCACTTCGCCGGGAGCGAGGTCCTGGCCGTCGCGGATCTGCACCAGCGAACCGATCGGAAAGCCGATCGTCACCGAGTGATCGGTGCCGGGGATCTTGACCTCGTTGCCGGCCACGTCGAGCAGCTTGACCTGCGGACGAATCACCTTGGCGGCACCGCGGCGCTTCGGGTCGATCACCACCAGCGTCGAGAGACCCGTGACCTCGTCGACCTGCTTGGCGACCGTCACGCCTTCCTCGACGTTCTCGAACTTCGCCTTGCCGGCGAACTCGGTGATGATCGGGCGCGTCAGCGGATCCCAGTTGGCCAGCGCCGTGCCCGCCTTGAGTTGCTGGTCGGCCTTGACCTTCAGGATGGCGCCATAAGGCACCTTGTGGCGCTCGCGCTCGCGGCCGTGCTGGTCCGAGATGGTGATTTCGCCGGAACGCGAGATCACCACCAGATCGCCCTTGCCGTTGGTCACGTAGCGCATCGTCGCGTTGAAGCCGATGTGGCCATCGCTCTTGGCCTCGACGCTCGAAGCCACCGCCGCGCGTGACGCCGCACCACCGATGTGGAAGGTGCGCATCGTGAGCTGCGTGCCCGGCTCGCCGATCGACTGCGCGGCGATCACGCCCACGGCCTCACCGGTGTTGACCAGGCCGCCGCGACCGAGGTCGCGGCCATAGCACTTGGCGCACAGCCCGAAGCGGGTCAGGCAGGTGAGCGGTGTGCGGACCTTGACCTCGTCGACGTTGGCCGCCTCGACGATGTCGAGCGTGTCCTCGTCGAGCATCTGCCCGGCCGGCACAACCACTTCCTGTGTTTCCGGGTGCGGCACGTCGATCGCCGTCACGCGGCCGAGGATGCGGTCGCGCAGCGATTCGATCACCTCGCCGCCCTCGACCAGGGCGCGCATCGCCATGCCGTTGTCGGTGCCGCAGTCTTCGGTGATGACCACCAGATCCTGCGTCACATCGACCAGGCGGCGCGTCAGGTAGCCCGAGTTCGCGGTCTTCAGCGCCGTGTCCGCGAGGCCCTTTCGGGCGCCGTGGGTGGAGATGAAGTACTGCAGCACGTTCAGGCCTTCACGGAAGTTGGCCGTGATGGGCGTCTCGATGATCGAGCCGTCCGGCTTGGCCATCAGGCCGCGCATGCCGGCCAACTGGCGGATCTGCGCGGCAGAACCGCGCGCACCCGAGTCGGCCATCATGTAGATGGAGTTGAACGACTCCTGATCCACCTGGTTGCCGTGGCGGTCGGTCACCTTCTGCTTGGCTAGCTGGCTCATCATGACCTTGCCGACTTCGTCGCCGGTCTTGCCCCAGATGTCGACCACCTTGTTGTAGCGCTCGCCGGAAGTCACGAGACCCGAGATGTACTGCTGCTCGATCTCCTTGACCTCTTTTTCGGCGCGCAGGATCAGGCCGGGCTTTTCCTTCGGCACCAGCATGTCGTCGATCGAGATCGAAATGCCGGCACGCGTAGCCAGGCGGAAGCCCGCCTGCAACAGCTTGTCGGCCAGGACCACGGTCTCCTTCAGGCCGCACTTGCGGAACGATGTGTTGATGAGCCGCGAGATCTCCTTCTTCTTCAGCGCCTTGTTGATGTGCGCGAAGGGCAGGCCCTTGGGGAGGATCTCCGACAGCAGCGCGCGACCGACGGTCGTGTCCACCAGCTTGGTCTCGACGGTGAACTCGCCCGTCTCCTTGTCGAGGACGTGCTCGGTCAGCCGCACCGCCACCTTGGTGGTGATCTCGACCATGTCGTTGTCCAGCGCGCGCTGGACCTCGACCACATCCGCGAAGATGAGGCCTTCGCCCTTGGCGTTAATGCGTTCGCGGGTCGCGTAATACAGGCCCAGCACCACGTCCTGGCTCGGCACGATCGACGGCTCGCCGTTGGCCGGGAACAGGATGTTGTTAGAGGCCAGCATCAGCGTGCGGGCTTCCATCTGCGCCTCGATCGACAGCGGCACGTGCACGGCCATCTGGTCGCCGTCGAAGTCGGCATTGAAGGCAGCGCAAACCAGCGGATGCAGCTGGATCGCCTTACCTTCGATCAGCACCGGCTCGAAGGCCTGGATGCCCAGGCGGTGCAGGGTTGGGGCCCGGTTGAGCATGACCGGGTGTTCCTTGATGACTTCCTCGAGGATGTCCCAGACCACCGGCGTGCCCGATTCCACTTCCTTCTTCGCCGCCTTGATGGTGGTGGCGATGCCCATGGCTTCGAGGCGCGAGAAGATGAAGGGCTTGAACAATTCGAGCGCCATCAGCTTGGGCAGGCCGCACTGGTGCAGCTTGAGCGTCGGGCCGACCACGATGACCGAACGGCCCGAGTAGTCGACGCGCTTGCCCAGCAGGTTCTGGCGGAAGCGGCCGCTTTTGCCCTTGATCATGTCGGCCAGCGACTTGAGCGCGCGTTTGTTCGCACCCGTCATGGCCTTGCCGCGGCGGCCGTTGTCGAGCAGCGAATCCACCGCCTCTTGCAGCATGCGCTTCTCGTTGCGCACGATGATCTCGGGCGCCTTGAGTTCGAGCAGACGCGCCAGGCGGTTGTTGCGGTTGATGACGCGGCGGTACAGGTCGTTCAGGTCGGAGGTCGCGAAGCGGCCGCCGTCCAGCGGCACCAGCGGGCGCAGGTCCGGCGGCAGCACCGGCAGCACGTTCATCACCATCCACTGCGGCTTGATGCCCGACTTCTTGAAGGCCTCCATGACCTTCAGGCGCTTGGAGTTCTTCTTGACCTTGAGCTCGGAGCCGGTCATGTCACCGCGCAGACGCTCGGCCTCGACGTCGAGGTCAATTTCCGACAGCAGCTTCTGGATGCCTTCGGCGCCCATCAGCGCCACGAACTCGTCACCGTGCTCGCGCTTCTTGGTGTCGTAGTCGTCCTCGGTCATGATCGAGAACTTCTTCAGATCCGTCATGCCCGGATCGACGACAACGTACGCTTCGAAATACAGCACGCGCTCGATGTCGCGCAGGGTCATGTCGAGCACAAGGCCCAGGCGGCTCGGCAGGCTCTTCAGGAACCAGATATGCGCGCAAGGGGCGGCCAGGTCGATGTGACCCATGCGGTCGCGCCGCACCTTGGTCTGCGTGACCTCGACGCCGCACTTCTCGCAGATCACGCCACGGTGCTTGAGTCGCTTGTACTTGCCGCACAGGCACTCGTAATCCTTGATCGGACCGAAGATCTTGGCGCAGAACAGGCCGTCGCGTTCCGGCTTGAAGGTCCGGTAGTTGATGGTTTCGGGCTTCTTCACTTCACCGAAAGACCACGAACGGATCTTCTCGGGCGAGGCGAGCCCGATCTTGATCGCGTCGAAATGTTCGTCCGGCGTGAACTGCTTGAAAAGGTCGAGTAGTCCCTTCATGCATCTTCTCCTTAATTGCGTTCGAGTTCGATGTCGATGCCAAGGGAGCGGATCTCCTTGACCAGGACATTGAACGATTCCGGCATGCCGGCCTCGATGGCGTGCTCGCCCTTGACGATGTTTTCGTAGACCTTGGTGCGCCCGTTCACGTCGTCGGACTTCACGGTGAGCATTTCCTGCAGCACGTAGCTCGCGCCGTAGGCTTCCAGGGCCCAGACCTCCATTTCGCCGAAGCGCTGGCCACCGAACTGCGCCTTGCCGCCCAGCGGCTGCTGGGTCACCAGGCTGTACGGGCCGGTCGAGCGGGCGTGCATCTTGTCGTCCACCAGGTGGTGCAGCTTCAAGACGTGCATGTAGCCCACCGTCACCGGACGCTCGAAGGCGTCCCCGGTGCGGCCGTCGTGCAAGGTGGCCTGCGTGCGGGTGGCGTTCAGGCCCTTGACCGCCGCGATGTCGTCGGGATAGGCCAAGTGCATCATCGCGCGGATCTCGCTCTCGGCCGCACCGTCGAAGACCGGTGTGGCGAAGGGCACGCCCTGCGCGAGGTTGCCGGCCATCTCGGTCACCTCTTCGTCGCTGAGCGCCGAGAGGTTTTCCGTCTTGCCGCCCGACTTGTTGTAAAGGTCGTCGAGGAACTTGCGCAATTCGGCGATCTTCGCTTCGCGCTGCAGCATGTCGCCGATGCGCTGGCCGATGCCCTTGGACGCCCAGCCCAGGTGCACTTCCAGTACCTGGCCCACGTTCATCCGCGAGGGCACGCCCAGCGGATTGAGCACGATGTCGCAAGGCGTGCCGTCGGCCATGTAGGGCATGTCCTCGACCGGAACGATCTTCGAGACGACGCCCTTGTTGCCGTGGCGGCCGGCCATCTTGTCGCCCGGCTGCAAGCGCCGCTTGACCGCAAGGTAGACCTTCACCATCTTGAGCACGCCAGCCGGCAGTTCGTCGCCCTGCGTAAGCTTCTTGCGTTTCTCCTCGAAGCGCAGGTCGAAGCTGTGGCGCGTCTGCTCGAGCGAGTTCTTGATGCTCTCGAGCTGATTGGCGATGTCGTCGTCGGCCGGACGGATGTCGAACCAGTGGTACTTCTCGACGCTCGCGAGATAGTCCTTGTCGATTGCTTGACCCTTGGCGAGCTTGTTGGGCCCGCCGTTGGCCGGCTTGCCGCTGAGAAGCTTCTCGATGCGGTCGAAAGCGTCGGCCTCGACGATGCGCAACTGGTCGTTGAGGTCCAGGCGGAAGCGCTTGAGCTCGTCGTCGATGATCTGCTGCGCCCGCTTGTCGCGCACGATGCCTTCAC